>JABSOH010000007.1 GCA_013216065.1 Alphaproteobacteria bacterium | reverse complement strand
TCTATAAACAACGACACAAAGTCGAAAATATGTTCGCGAAACTCAAAGACTGGAGACGTATCGCAACCAGATATGACCGATGCGCTCATACCTTACTTCTCCGCAATCCAAATTGCAGCCATCGTCATAGGGTATATTTAATGAGTCCTGAGCTTAGTTCTGCAATTTTTGTAAGATATCTCAGACCGTGAGATGGACAGTACTGAAGAAAACATCGTGCAGAAAAATAATTCTGCAGTTTTATCTCGAGCGCCCACACACCAGATCACAGTATTTTTGGTTACTTTCGTCAATGCTTGGGAACCAGAAAGTCAACGGATATTTTTGCAACCTTGCGCCACAGCCTAAAGGCGGCGGGTTTGGGGTCCGTCGCGGAGATATCTACCCTGATCAGAGCGCATGGTTTATGGCAACAAGAACTATTGTGTGAAGGAGGCTCGTCCACATATCCGCAGCAAAGGCTGTCATGATTAAAAAGGGGAACATGAAATCCAAAAACCGTGATCAGGATCAATGGCGTTCCCATTTGCGCACCCCTTACGAGAAGGTGTTTTCTTACCGATTTCGTGGGCTTGCACAGGTACAGTTCCAAGTAACCAGTAGGGCAATTTGTCACAATTTCAAGCGACTCATAGTCTTAGGAGTGAACAAATATCCATTGCCATATGAGGAACACAGCCAGAATCCATCAGCACTTTATGAAGGACTCTAAAGTACAATAAAATACACGAAAATTCCTCAAATCATCAGGCTTTAACAATTTACTTAAAAATAATCTTCAATATACCAAATTTAATAATCTACAAGGCTAAACTACTGCCACCAATCTGGTTCACCAGATAACCTCGGGAACCATGCCGAGTAGCAAATCATGAATCTCCGGCGCATTCCAATTCAAACTGCCCCCGGCGTAATGCGTGACGGCACCAGACGCATCAACGATCAGCGTAATCGGTAAACCGCGTCCGCCGATAGCTTGCAGATATCCCCCCCCCGCATCAAACAGCCGCAAAGTTTCAGCGTGGAAATCAAAATCGTGCAAGAACTCCTCGGCCTTCTGAAAATCGATGTCTTCATTGATAAGCACGACCTGTACGCTCCGATCACCGAACGCGTTCGACAAAGCCGCCAAGGTCGGCAATTCATGAACACAAGGTGCGCACCACGTTGCCCAAAAATTTACCACCAGCACTTTCGGGGCAAGAGCATCCAGACGTACCGCCTCGCCCTCGGCGGAACTCAAAGCCTCGGTAGGTAGACGGTCGATCGGAGGTGCGATAAAACCCGCCTCCGCCGGAAGACTCCAGAGCAGCCAAACGCCGACGATCAGCAGGAATGGCGAGCGGGGCTTGCGAATTCTCGAACTCCTATGCATATAGTGTGTGTGCAGCGCAAAGCTACCAAAAATTATGGAGTGCTGTTTGCCCGATGTAAAGGCCTTAGGCAAGGCTGGAGCAAGACTTTTGAAGGTTAGGCGATGAACAACGCGAAAAAGCAGTGGGGCAGTCGCTTCGAAGCGGGTCCTGCAGCGATTATGGAAAAAATCAATACCTCGATCGATTTTGATCGACGTTTGGGCCTTGAGGACATCACGGCTTCACAAGCCCACGCACAGATGTTGGGACAGCAAGGGATCATCACCACCGATGAGGCCGAAACCATTGTTGCGGGGCTTGACGAAGTGTTGAACGAGTGGCGCACGGGTAGACTGAACTATATCCCTGCGCTTGAGGACATCCACACCCACGTCGAAGCGCGCTTGCGCGAAAAAATTGGGCAAGTGGCAGGGAAGTTGCATACAGCGCGCAGCCGTAACGATCAGGTAGCAACGGATTTTCGCCTTTGGCTGCGCGGTGCAATTGACCGTATCTCCGAAGATATTCGCGGCCTGTGTACAGCGCTTGTTGCAGTAGCCGAGCAGCACACCGAGACCCCAATGGCAGGTCTGACTCATATGCAGGTCGCACAGCCGGTGAACTTCGGGCATCACCTGATGGCTTACGCGCAGATGTTTCGCCGCGATGTCGAACGCTTGCAGGACTGCCGCAAGCGGGTCAACGAATCACCCTTAGGCTCGGCAGCCTTAGCCGGGACAGCGTTTCCGATCGATCGCTTTGCGACGGCCCGCGCTTTGGGATTCGCACGGCCGTTGGCCAACTCAATGGATGGCGTAGCGGCGCGAGATTTTGCACTGGAGTTCTTAGCAGCAGCAGCGATTCACGGCGTGCATCTTTCGCGATTAGCCGAGGAAATGGTACTGTGGAGCAGCGCGATAATCGGCTATATCCGCTTTTCAGATGCCTTCAGCACCGGGTCTTCGATCATGCCGCAGAAGCGCAATCCTGATGCTGCCGAGTTAGTGCGCGCTAAATCAGGGCGTATTATCGGCTATTTGATGGGTTTCTTGAGCGTACTGAAAAGCCTGCCAATGACCTACGCCAAGGACTTGCAGGAGGACAAAGAGCCTATCTTTGCCACCGTTGACACGCTAGAACTGTGTCTTGCCGCCATGACCGGGATGGTGCGCGACATGCAGCCCAACCCAGAGGCAATGCTGAAGCATCTTCAAGGCGGTTTCCCCACCGCCACTGACCTTGCCGACTGGCTGGTGCGCGAAACTAACGTTGCGTTCCGCGAAGCCCACCAAATCACAGGCAAGATCGTGCGCATGGCAGAACACAAGGGCTGTGATATCTCCGAGTTGAAACTTGCCGAGATGCAAAAAGTTGCTCCGATGTTCGACGAACGCGTATTTGCTGTATTGTCGGTAGAGTCCTCAATGACGAGCCGTGTGAGCTACGGTGGCACCGCGCCCGAAGCCGTGCGCCGACAAATCGCCGACTTTCGCGCTGAATTTCTTCAAACTGGAGAGCCGTCATAAAAATCCTCTCTATGATACTGCTGGTACTCGGCCTTGGGCTTATAGGCTGTGGCGTAGTGAACGATCCGATTCCACCCAAGAGTCACTCACCAGAACAGAACGAAATGTAACCGATGTCATTACAGACTGCTAAAAAGATTCATGCTGCGGTTGCCGAGGCTGGCAGCAATGTCGCTACGCTGGTCGCCAAGTACGGCACGCCGTTTTATCTGTATTCAGCAGAGGTCATTCGCCAGCAATATCGTACGCTACGCGCGGCTTTGGCCGCAGAGGGTCTCGCCGCACGCACGCATATCTATTATGCGGTCAAGGCTAATGATCGTTTGGGGATTCTGCGTGTCCTCGGTATGTTGGGCGCGGGTGCTGATTTGGTCTCCATCGGCGAACATCATAGGGCGACGCGCGCAAACATCGCACCAACCAAGCAGGTGTTTTCCGGGGTTGGCAAAAGCCGCGCCGAACTCATGGAAGCTCTGCAAAATAAAATCGGGCAGATTAACGTCGAATCCCTGCCCGAACTGCACATGATCGCCGATTGCGCCCAAGCCTTGGGCATGGTAGCACGGGTAACAGTTCGCCTGAACCCCGATACACGGGCGGGCGGTCACGCTTATATCTCAACGGGGTCGGCGGAACACAAATTCGGCCTCTCCCCGCGCAGTGCCGCCGCCGCGATTGCTGAGGCCCAAGCGTCCCCGCACCTCGAAGCAGTAGGGGTCGCGATTCATATCGGCTCGCAGATTGTCGATATTGCGCCCTTTGCCGCCGCTTTCGCCCGAGTGAACAGCTTTCTGGCCGAAATTGGCTTTGACCCCAATGTCATCGACCTTGGCGGCGGCTTCGCGATTGACTACACGGCGGGTGAACCGATTTTCAACCTCGCAGACTACGCCAAAACTGTGAAGACCGCCTTCGGTGCACGCCGCGCCACGCTATTCTTAGAGCCGGGGCGGTTTCTGGTTGCCCACGCCGGAGTGCTGGTGTTTCAAACCCTGATTGAGAAACAGGCTGCACACATACGTTGGGTAATCGGCGACATGGCGATGAACGATCTGTTGCGCCCGGCACTGTATCAAGCCCAACACCGCTTAAGTGTACTCTCGACTCTTAAGGGCGAGGCAAGCACCGCAAATATCGCAGGCCCAGTGTGCGAAAGCACAGATCGCCTTGAAGGGCAGTATGCTCTGCCTCCTTGCCCCGAAGGCACTCTACTGGCATTGCACGATGTTGGGGCGTATGGTAGCGTCATGAGTATGGCCTACAATGCCCGCCGCCTGCCACCAGAAGTCCTGTTGGACGGTACGAGCGTCCACACCCTGCGCCGCGCCATCACCGCACAAGATTTTCTGGCATTCGAGGATTAAAGATGCCAGACTTCCGGACCAAATGCCGCCCGTTGCAGTAAAAACTCACCGAATTCGACAAAAAAGCCCTACGATAGTAATCCAAACAAACTCAAAACCATTATCAAAGCCAACGTTGATCGTATAATTAAGTGCACGGACCCTGCGCCCGAACAACTTTCGCGCACTATTGAGGTCATAGAGCATAGTACCGCTCTCCAGTGCCAAGCGTGCAACTTGGTCGAGCTGGATCCGCACCGGCGAACACCCCCGAACAGACCAACCAGAAAATGCAGGGTGATCAGTAGCATACCAAAAACCACAATATCCCGTGTGGCAGAAACTGCACGATGATGCGTTCGTTACACCCTGATGCGCTGGGTATTCCGGGAGCATTTGACGAGGGCGATCTTCCATCGTCGAGCGTTGTCCCGTGCGGGGTGTTTCCCCGCAGTGGTCAGATTGTGGCTTGGTCTGTGCGCCGGGGCGACGTTTGCATGAGGAGGAAAAGCAGGCCGTGAAGCGCGGGAGTAAAACCGAAGATATCTGTGGTCTGACGCACCTCCGGTGCCTGGTTATAAGAGCCACATCGCCATTGACCGTCGTTACGGTTTCATTCGTGCCTGTGCTGTCACAGATGCTGCTCGCCCTCCCGAAGATCATCAGCAAACATGACACGGGATCAGAAATCCGGGCAAATAGTGCCTATCGCTCGTGGGCCAACCAAACATTCCTTAGGGACTGATTTTCCGTTGCCATCGCAGGAAACCCCGAAGCAAACCCATGCCGTCTCACATCGCAACAGATCGCGTATTCGTTCTCGCGTAGAAGCAGCGCATGGCTCTCTTCATTCGCACTATTGGTCCTGTACGTGCGAGAGCAAAGATCACCTTGGCCGACATCGCCTGCGACATGAAGCGTCTGGTCTTCTTCAAGCGACGAGTACTTACCGGATGAATCCGGCTACTCATCCCAAAATGCCTCTAAATTGAGATAAAAACTGCAATAAAAATAACCCTTAAAACTTGCCCGCAAAACAACACGCAAACCACACACACAAATCACACACACAAATCACTTCTTAGGGGTGTCCACATGACTTCTCTATGTAGACGTCAAAAAAACGTGCTATCCGAATTCCATAAATTTTGATACGCTGCCAATTTTCAGGGAATTAATGCAGAAAGCATGAAATAAACACGTAATTATAGGTACTTACAGTATGTACGAAGCAGCGTTTAAGAATATTGATGATACTTTATGGAAAGACGCTGGGTGTAGCAGTGAATTAGACTACATCGAACAAACCAGCTGGATTTTGTTTCTAAAGTATTTGGATGACTACGAAACAGATAAAGCTAATTCCGCACTGCTCAATGGCGAAATTTACAATCCTATCCTGAGTGAAGAATTCAGTTGGACAACATGGGCGGCACCAAAATCAAATGACGGCAAGCTGGATTACAATGCTGCATTGACGGGTGACGATTTGCGTGAGTTTGTAAACTCTCAGCTGTTTCCTTATCTCAAACAATTCAAAGTATCTGCCGACAACGCCAATACGCTTGAGTACAAAATCGGTGAAATATTCAGCGAGATAAGCAACAAGCTACAAAGTGGTTATGCGTTGCGTGAAGTCATCAATAAAGTCGATGAACTCCGCTTCCTAAGCAACGACGACAAGCACGAACTCAGCAGCCTGTATGAAAATAAAATCAAAAATATGGGTAATGCTGGCAGGAACGGTGGCGAGTATTACACGCCGCGTCCCCTCATCAAAAGCATTGTAAAAGTTGTTAACCCTGTAATTGGCGAAACCGTTTATGACGGTGCTGTGGGTAGTGCTGGATTTTTGTGTGAAGCCTATGCACACATGCGTAGCAGCAAGGAACTTAGTGCTACCGAGTACCAACAACTTCAGTCGCATACATTTTATGGAAAAGAGAAAAAGTCGTTAGCCTACGTGATTGGTATAATGAACATGATACTGCACGGCATTGAAGCGCCAAACATAGTGCACACAAATACGCTTGGCGAAAACACTGCTGACATACAGCAAAAAGATAGAGTTGACGTTGTCGTTGCCAATCCTCCTTTTGGAGGTAAGGAACGAGCAGAGATACAGCAGAACTTTCCCATTAAGACAAGCGAAACAGCCTATCTGTTCCTACAGCACTTTGTCAAAATGCTCAAAGTGGGTGGCCGCTGTGGTGTGGTGATTAAGAATACATTCCTTAGCAATACTGATAACGCAAGTATCGCACTACGCAAACAACTGCTGGAAGAATGCAATTTATTTGCTGTGCTTGATTTGCCTGGCGGTGCATTTATTGGCACTGGTGTTAAGACGGTGGTGCTGTTCTTTGGGAAAGGGGAGCGAACAGAGAAAGTTTGGTATTATCAGCTCAACCCTGGCAGAAACATGGGAAAAACAAATCCGCTTAATGTGCATGATTTGGCTGAATTTGTAGCGATAGCCGGCTCACAAGAGTTGAGCGAGAATAGTTGGCTCATAGACGTAGAAAAAGTGAACAAAGACACGTGGGATTTAACGGTTAATAATCCCAATCGTGTTGATGAGTCGGATACACGTACGCCGCAAGAAATCATCGCAGAGATAGAAGAACTTGATGCAAAGGCAGCAGAAGCATTGCAGGCAATTAAGGAGTTGCTGTGATGTGGAAGACTGTGAAGCTTGCCAATATTTGTTCAATCAAGACAGGGAAAAAGGACGTAAATGAAGGGAATTCTGACGGACAGTATCCCTTCTTTACCTGTGCAAAAAAACACACCTACAGTAATGTTTATAGCTTTGACTGTGAAGCAATCCTTATTGCCGGAAATGGAGCTGTCGGGCAGACAACCTATTACCACGGCAAGTTCGAAGCTTATCAACGTACATATATTTTAAGTGACTTTCGAGATGTGCTTCCAAAGCTATTGCTCTCTATTCTGCAAGGGAAACTAATGAATCATCTATCATCAATGGTTCTTGGCAATACAATCCCATACATCAAAAAAGGGATGCTTGAAAATTTTGAGTTCCTACTCCCCCCGCTCGCAGAACAACAACGCATCGTCGCCAAACTTGATGCAGCATTTGCTGAGATTGATAAGACAATTGCTGCTGCTGAGAATAAATTCCAAGCCTTGGAGTTACTGGAGAAGAACGCAACAGACGAGCTATTCGATGAAGTCAAGTTATTAGCATCACGTGAAAAGCTTGGTAACATTTGTGACTTAGTTCGGGGTCCATTTGGAGGAAGCCTTAAGAAGAATATTTTTGTAGAAAGAGGCTTTTCTGTCTACGAGCAGCAGCACGCTATTAACGATCAATGTACTTCCTTTCGATATTTTATAAGTAACGAAAAATTTGATGAAATGAAAAGATTTACTGTTCAACCGAATGATATTCTAATGAGCTGTTCAGGGACAATAGGAAGAACAACAATTGTTCCAAGTGATGCACCATTAGGAATAATAAACCAAGCCTTATTGAAGATTACACCGCACTCAAATGTAGTGCCAGAGTATCTAAATCTGTATATGAAGTCGCGCCTATTTAATGAGCAGCTTATGGATGGCGTGGATGGTGCTGCGATACAAAACGTGGCATCAGTTAAAGTGCTAAAGAAAATAGAAGTCGTATTGCCAACTGTTTATATACAACAAACACTTGTTTTTAAAGCCGCGAAAAACTCAGACATCCTTGATAAAATTGCGGAAATCAGTTGTAAAAAACACTTAAATCTAATCAGTTTGAAATCCGCACTCCTTGCCGCTGAACTTCAAAGCGAGGTAGCATGAACGAAGCTGATACACGTGCAGAGTTTATTGACAAACAGCTTGAGGCAGTTGGGTGGAGCACTAGTGGCGATGTGCGTGTGCATCGGGAATACAATATCAATGCAGGTGAAATTCGTGCTGGCGGCATTCGCACAGGTAAGCTGATTGCTGACTATGTGCTTAGCTATAGAAACCGCAAACTGGCAGTGGTTGAAGCAAAGAGTAATGAACTGGAAGTTGGTGAAGGTGTTGCACAAGCGAAGCTGTATGCACAAAAGCTACATCTTGAAACCAGCTTTGCCGCCAATGGCAACGACATCTATCAAATTTGCCACAAGACTGGCACAGAAGGTTTAGTTGACTCTTTTCCAACACCAGAGGAACTTTGGAAGAAAACCTTTGCGGAACCCAATGAGTGGCTAGAACGTTTTAATGCCGTTCCCTTTGAAGATTTAAACGGCACCAGGCAGACACGTTACTATCAGGAATTAGCTGTTAACAGCGTGATGGAGGCAATAGCCAACGACAAGAAGCGCGCCTTGCTGACACTGGCAACAGGTACAGGGAAAACGTTCATCGCGTTTCAGATTGCTTGGAAGCTGTTTAAAAGCAGGTGGAACAAACAGCGTGATGGAAAACGCACACCAAGGATATTGTTTCTTGCCGATAGAAATATCTTAGCTAACCAAGCTTATTTAGATTTTTGTGCTTTCAGCGATGATGCACTCGTGCGGATTAATCCAAGCGAAATTAGTAAAAAAGGTGAAGTACCCAAAAACGGCAGTGTATTCTTTACTATCTTTCAGACGTTTATGAGTGGTGCTGAAGGTAAACCTTACTTCGGCGAATACGAACGCGATTTTTTTGATTTTATAATTATCGATGAGTGCCACAGAGGCGGCGCAAATGATGAAAGTACCTGGAGGGAAATACTTAATCACTTCGATAGTGCTGTGCATCTTGGATTAACGGCTACACCAAAACGCGATGATAACGTTGATACCTACGACTACTTTGGTGAACCTGTTTACCTCTATAGCTTGAAAGAAGGCATTCAAGACGGATTTTTAACACCGTTCAAAGTCAAACGTATTCAAACAACAATTGATGAGTATGTGTATACACCTGATGATGAAGTGTTAGACGGTGAAGTAGAAGAAGGGCATGTGTACACAGAAGGTGATTTCAACAAAAAGATTGTGATTGAAGAACGGGAGCGCAAGCGTGTTCAAGACATGCTTGCGGCGATTAATCAAAACGAAAAAACAATCGTCTTTTGCGCCAACCAAGCACACGCCGCAATGGTACGTGACTTAATCAATCAAGAAGCAGATAGCACTGCTACCGATTACTGTGTGCGTGTGACAGCTAATGACGGTGCCATTGGTGATACATATCTCAATCAATTTAAAGAAAACGAAAAATCACTACCAACTATTCTGACTACCAGCCAAAAACTGACGACAGGCGTTGATGCACGAAATGTACGCAACATTGTCTTTCTACGTCCTGTGAACAGCATGATTGAATTCAAACAGATTATTGGACGCGGGACGCGTCTGTTTGAAGGCAAGCATTATTTTACTATCGTCGACTTCGTTAATGCCTACCATTTATTCCTTGATGATGAGTGGGACGGTGAACCTTTGGAACCAGGCGGCACTACAGATGGAACTGGTGGAAGTAACGGTGGCGAAGGCGGTGACGGTGGCGATGAAAAACCTAGAAAACTAAAAATACGTCTCGCTGACGGCAAAGTACGTGAACTTCAAAGCATGACATCAACTTACTTTTACGTAGATGGAAAACCAATCGGTGCTGAAGAATTTTTGCAAAAGCTGTTTGATACGCTTCAATTGCCTAGCCTATTTAGCAGCGAAGAAAAGCTACGCGAAATTTGGGCAAATCCGCTTACACGCCGGGACTTGATGCAAAAGCTTGAAAACGAAGGCTGCTACAAAGATGATTTGCTGAAGCTACAAGAACTTATTAACGCCGAAGACAGCGACTTGTTCGATGTGCTTGAGTACATAGCATATGCCAAGGTAACGGTTAGTCGTGCTGCACGTGTAGAAACAAGCAAAGACAATATTTATACCCTACTCAACAATCAGCAGCGGGAGTTTGTGGGTTATGTCTTGCGTAATTACGTCAAGGTTGGCGTAGATGAACTAGATGTTGCAAAACTCAGCACAGTGCTGAGAGCAAAGTACGGAAGCATAGATGCGGCACAACAACAACTAGGCAACCTTCAAGAGATACAGCGTACCTTTATCGAGTTTCAGGAACACTTATACAAAGAAGCTGTAGGCTGAAGCTGGACACTTTCATCAACCGTATTGTTTTGTATTTTTTGACGGATTGATGCCTTGTATAGATTGAATATGCTAATTGTAGCCCAATTTAGCGGAATTTTCTTTGATTTCACCCCGATTAGAGTGGGTTTGTCAGATGAAGGCGGACTCATCCCCTGATTGCTCGTCGTTCATCGTAATTATCTAAAATAAGATCAAAATCTAGATTTTTAGAGGTACCTAAGTTCAAGAAAAGTTGGTGCCTGAATCAGGATTGATTACATAGCTGAAGGTCACCTGGTAATCGTCCCTGAAATTGGCAATATTGAAAACCAGAATTTTCTGCGGTTTACTGACCGAAGGAGAATTCAGATGAAGAAGTCAAAATTTACGGAAAGCCAAATATTCAGCATCCTCATGACCTGCCCCCCGAAAACTGGTCCCTTTGAAAGGAGTTTCTGTTCTATTCATGTTCAAGGCAACAAGGAGAACAGACAATGCGTAAATCGCGTTTCACAAAAGATCAGATTGTCAGGATTATTCAGGAATATGCGGCAGGAGCGAAGGTTTCGGAATTGTGCCGTCGCCATGGTCTGTCCGATGCCACTTTCTATAAGTGGAAGGCGAAATATGGCGACATGCAGGTTTCTGAGGTCAAACGGTTGAAGGAGCTTGAGGATGAAAACGGCAAGCTGAAGAAGCTTCTGGCCGGGACCATGCTGGATAATGCGGGTCTCAAGGGTCTTGGCAAAAACTTCTCACGCCCATAAGCCGCCGGGAATCTGTCATGGTGTTTCGCCATGATGATCAGTTGGACACCCCCGAAAAACGCGACTTGAGTGAGGTTTTCGGGGGTGTCCAAGTCTGATTTCCGGCAAATGCCTCCTCTACACCGTGCAGGACGGAGACGATATCGTTTAATTGGGCAGTTGAGATCCTCTACCCTCGGGAAATCGTCGCCTTGTATGGTCTATTCCACCACGCACAACGACCTTGAAAAGAATTCATTTCTCATGAGTGGAGGCGTTTATTAGGACTTATAAAAACCTACATATCCCAGCCACTAGTCAAGCGGTATTTTCTGGGCACGCAATTCATATTGGCCTCACGTAGCAGACGATGACGGCGCACATACATCAGCTTGCGCACCGCAACCGCTTCGAGCACACACCGTGGCTGCTTAGCGTCACCAACGATGCTAACCTCAAGACCCGAGCGTGCATCTACCGCAGAAACCTTGATGTAATTACCTTGCTGGATGAATTCGATCAGAATATCGCCGCTAGATTTGCGCATGATCTATTACGGTGTGGAGTTTGCTCGCCAGGAGCCGTGCTCATATGATAAGACAAACTGTTCCTCATGCAAAGCTGATAATTCCCGAACTTCAATTCCTCACCAGCAATTCACTCAAATGCTCAAACCTCGTCGTCGCACCTTCTTCGGCCTCGCTATCACCATGATTGCTGGATTGGCTGGATTGGGGCTGTTCCTCGAAGCGCGCTGGATCAATCATCGTGCCGATGGTCCGCTAACCGAATACCGCGAATTTACCATCGCCCCGGGCATGGGACTCAATCAGATCAGTAGCGCCCTCGAAGCTGACGGTGTGATCCGCGACAGTCTCAGTTTTCGCGTCATCTCCCGCCTCAAAGGACTCGGCGATCAAATCAAAGCAGGCAATTATCGCTTTCCGCGCCAAATATCTCCGGCGCAGGTACTCGCCATGCTGCACGAGGGCAAAACGCATCTTTATAGCATCACTATCCCCGAAGGCTTGACCTCGCAACAAATTCTGGCGCGGATTCGTGCGACAAAAGCCCTATCCGGCAGCACACCAATACGCCTTGCTGAGGCCTCGATACTGCCCGAGACCTATTATTTCGAGAAAGGCACGCCACGCAAAAAACTTTTCAAGATCATGCGCGACAAATGGCAGAAAGTCATTCAGTCATTATGGGATTCGCGCAACGAAAACTATCCCTTGAGCAGCCTTAAGGACGTGCTGATTCTGGCCTCCATCGTCGAGAAAGAGGCCGTGCACCATAGCGAAATGTCCGCCATCGCCGGGGTATTCTTCAACCGTTTGCGCAAGGACATGAAATTGCAATCCGATCCCACCGTGATCTATGCACTGTCCAGTGGACTCGGCAAAATCAACCGCCACCTCACCCGCAAGGACTGGAAACTCGCCCACAATCACAACACCTATTATCGTACAGGTTTGCCTCCAACCCCGATTGCCCATCCAAGCCTCGACGCCGTTGCGGCAACGCTAAACCCTAAGTCATCGGAATATATTTTTTTTGTCGCCGATGGCGAAGGCGGGCATCGCTTTGCTGTAACACTGAGAGAACACAACGCCAACGTCGCGAAACTCAATGCCTTGCGTAAAAAAATCCGCGAGAAAAAGAAAAATTAAGCTTACGGAAGAACTCGGCAAAGTTTTGCGCTAAAATCGCACCATCCGCACCCTCAGCAATGCTGGATATCGCTGGATTGGCGAGATTTTCATCAATAATACTGCCACGCCGAAAGACTATCAATTGGCGATAAAATTCCAGATGATATAGCCAAACGCTATAATTTTGATTATATACTTGTTACGACTTATTCTCTGGATTTCAGGCAAAAAGTGTTGTCGGTGCGTGAGCGTGACAATCCGACCTTTCGACAAGTTGCCGACCGTCTTTCGGTTGGAATTGCGAGTGTCGCGAAGTGGTCGAAGAATCCTGCGATCAAGGCTTGCGTTTGTGTCAGAACGCGCAAGATTGATCTTAATCTTCTGGCTCTCGATGTTGAGATATATCCCGACGCTGATCAAGATGAACGTGCTGAACGTTTCGGAGTGTGCCAAAAAACCATTTGGCAAGCTTTAAAAAAACTGAATGTCACCTATAAAAAAGCCCTGATGCACCCCAAAGTGACCGTCGGCAAACGGCGGGACTTTCAACGACAGATTGTTGGGCACAGGGCAGACAAATCATTGATCTTGATGAAAATGGAATATCTCCCACCATACTCACCTGACCTGAACCCAATCGAGCGTAAATGGGCCTAGGCAAAGGCTATCGGAAGAAGGATACATTGTTCAATCGATGCATTGTTTCGAGGGTGTCCACTTTCAAAACCCTTCTAAAAATGGGGGAGTACCTCTACCATTTTGAACCTGCCTGGAGGGTGTCTTCTCACAAGCAAAATTACACAAAGGATTAGTCGTCGAGGAAGTTCTTCAACTTCTTTGAACGTGCTGGATGCTTGAGTTTGCGCAATGCCTTGGCCTCGATCTGGCGAATCCGCTCGCGCGTTACCTTGAACTGTTTGCCAACCTCTTCGAGGGTGTGATCCGAGTTCATACCAATGCCAAACCGCAAGCGCAACACCCGCTCTTCGCGTGGGGTCAGAGAAGACAACACCCGGGTCATACTCTCTCGCAGGCTGGTTTGAATCGCCACCTCGGCCGGGGACAGAGTATTCTTATCCTCGATAAAATCGCCAAGTTGACTGTCCTCTTCATCACCCACTGGCGCTTCGAGACTCACCGGTTCACGCGAGATTTTCAGAACCTTACGTACCTTCTCGACCGGCATATGCAGCTTTTGCGCCAGTTCTTCCGGCGTTGGCTCAAAACCGCGAACGTGCAGAATTTGCCGCGAAATCCGGTTCAGCTTGTTGATGGTCTCGATCATATGCACCGGAATCCGGATCGTGCGCGCCTGATCGGCAATCGCGCGTGTTGTCGCCTGTCTAATCCACCACGTTGCGTAGGTCGAGAACTTGTACCCGCGACGGTATTCAAACTTATCCACTGCCTTCATCAAGCCAATATTGCCTTCCTGCACCAAGTCCAGCAATTGCATGCCGCGATTGACATATTTCTTGGAAATCGAAATCACCAGGCGCAGATTGGCGCGCACCATCTCGCGCTTGGCGGTCTCAGCACTGCGCTCGCCCATCTTCACAGCATTCGTAATCCGCCGAAAATCCGCAATCGGCACCCCAAAGCTGTGCGAAAGCTCTTTGATACGCTGCTGCATAACCTCAATCTCAGGTCGCTTCGTCTCAAGGAACTTATTCCACGCCTTGTTCTTACTCGGGACCAGAAATTGCTCTGAGGTCTCATTGTCAAGATAATGCTTGCGAAACTCCGCCTGTGACACGCCGTTATCGCGCGCCAAACGCGCAAAGTCCGACTCGAGTTTCATCAATTTTCCTTGCAAGGTCTCAAGTTCATCCATCAGACCGCGAATCCGCCCAGGATGCAGGTGAATCTCGCGCATGGCCAGCTTCAGATCACGCTGATTGCGCTGACAAGCGCGCTCGGTCGCGGGCGAAACCAACTTGCCCTCTGCCAGTGCGGCCTGACGCTTACTTGAAGCCGCACGGAAATTTGTGAACAGCTTGGCAATATGATCAAATTTGGCATGAATCTGCGGCAGCAACACCTGCTCCATCGATGCCAGCGACATCGATTGCGACTTCAATTCATCATCCTCCTCAGCATCACCAGATTGATCGTCCTTATCCTCGTCCCCTGCTACCAAGGGCGAGCTATCAATATTGCTGCCCATCGCGTTCATCGAAGCATCAATGTCGATAATATCGCGCAATTGTATGGTGTCGTGCAGCAATTGATCTTGCCAGTTCGCAATCGCCTTCAAAGTCAACTGACTTTCACACAACGCACCGTACATACTGTTACGTCCGTGTTCGATACGCTTCGAGATAGCAATCTCTCCAGCGCGCGACAGCAATGCCACCGAACCCATCTCACGCAAATAAATCTGCACCGGATCGTCAGAAAAATTTGATTTACTCGAGATATTGCTGGTGCGGTCGGGGTCTTCGACAACCGCGTCGTCGTTGGCAACATCATCCTCATCCACGACTTTGATGTTCATCTCTTTAAGCTGTCGCAGGATCAAATCGATCTTCTTAGGATCATTTTCCTGCCCCGGCAAATAGGCCTGAAGCTCTTTTAACGAGATTTTGCCACGGCCACGCCCTTTGTCGAGCAATTTTTGAAACTGCTTGGCTTCTTCTTCCGCCGATAAAGCGATATCCTTCAGGATCTTGGTGGCATCCGTCGTTGTTTTTTTGGCCGGAGTCTTTTTCACCAGAACTTTTTTGGCGGTTGATTCTACCATGGTATATGATCCTTACGATGTCGTTCTCGCCACGAACCGCACACTACAACCTCAATGCGCCCGGGCGTATAGCCATTCGATAGAAAGCAGATCAAGTCACGTCGCCTGACCTGCGCAAATCCTGAATTTCCTGCTGCAAAAGCCGAAGCCGATCCAACACGGCCGGGTTGATCATAGCTTCGCGGTACATGCGTTGACCATCCTCAATTAAGCATTGCTCGTGAAGCACCATACCCAAGCGCACAAGCAACTCGCGCGCCTGCTCAATGCTGCCCTGTGGGCCGACCTCCGGTGCGACTGTATAGACCTCTCGACTTAAGACCTGCTTGAGCGCAGTCTGATGTTGGTACTCTTGATGTAGCCAACTCATTAGCGCCTGTGAGGCATCTTCTGTAGAGTGCACACTGCCCGGAGGGAACATGTGGAGTTTCTGGCGCAATTTGTCAAGATGTTCTGGAAATTCGAGTGCAGAAAAGGCCTCGGCGAACTCCTCGATGAGGTCGGGATGATGCAGCATGGCAGCGAGTATGATCCGCGCGCTGATCTGGTCACTAGGAGTGCGCGGCGCGGTCTTAGGCGCGGCAGGTTTTTGCGCCTTACCCCTAGAGTAATTCGTGGCAATACCGTTTTTTGCGTTACCAGACTTTTGACCTGCCCCGCGCTGCGCCTGCCAAATCTGATCACGCCAGTACTGGCGATAGCTCGAGCGCATATACGGATCGGAGTTACTGGCGGCAAGCTCGTCACACTGCTTTTTGATCTGCGATACTGATTCGGGCTGATCAAAAGCGGCTTCAGCAGCAAGACTCTGCCACAGAAATGCGCCCAAATTCATGGATTCAGCAAGCAATTGCGCCATTGCACCCCGCCCGTGCTGACGAATCAAACTATCGGGGTCTTCGCCAACCGGCAGAAAAACAAAACACAGTCCTTTACCCGACACGATGGTCCGTATCGCTTCGTGCGCAACCCGAAGCGCTGCCTTCTGCCCAGCAATATCACCATCGAAGCACAGAGTCGGGCTATCGTGATACTGCCAAAGGCGGCCAAGTTGTTCGGCGGTAAGCGCAGTGCCAAGAGGAGCCACCGCCGCCGGAAAATCTGCCTGCACCAAAGCAATCACATCCATATAGCCCTCGACAACAAGCAGGTCGTGTCCCTGCCGCACTGGACGCTTGGCCTGATCGAGATTGTACAATTGCTGGCGTTTGGTGAACAGCGGCGTATCTGGCGAGTTCATGTACTTCGCTGGCTGATCCTCGCGCACGCGCCGCCCACCAAAAGCGATAGTCTGCCCGCGCACATCCCTAATCGGGAACATCAGACGCTGGCGGAAAAATGTGTAATCACCGCGCTCACCACTCTTGATCAACCCCAACTGTCGCGCTTCAACGACAGGCAATTTGAGCGCACTCATCATCAAGTTGGCATCATTCGGCGCAAACCCAAGCTGAAACTGCGCAATCATCTCTGAACTAATGCCACGATCCTCAAGCATGGCGCGTGCCTCAGCACCTTGTGGGCCAAACAATTGCTGATGAAACCATGCTGCCGCCTGATCCATCACATTGACCTGCTGCTCGCGCTGATCCTCGTGCTTTTGACGCTCAGGGTCACGGTCAGGCATATCCATCCCCGCCATCTCGGCCAGTTCTTTGACGGCTTCGAGGAATGGCAAATTATGATGCTCTCGCAAAAATTTCAACCCATCCCCATGCGCACCGCAACCAAAACAATGGTAAAATTGCTTGTCGGGCACGACATGAAACGACGGAGTCTTTTCGGGATGAAACGGACACAGACCAATCCACTCTGCCCCACGACGCTGCAATCGCACCGAACTGTTGATCAAATCGACAATGTTGATTCGCTCGCGGAGTTGCTCAAGAAAATATAGTGGAAAGGTCATGATCCCAAGTCTATAACCGCGCCCTGACCAGATCCACCGCACGAGACATATCAATCTGACCCGGATATTCTGCCTTAAGTACCGCCATCACCTGCCCCATCGCCGATTTGCCAAGCCTGGAATTATCGGCTCTCAACCCCACAAGCGCTGCCTCAATCGCAGTATCAAGTTCGGCGTCGCTCAGAACTTTGGGCAAGAAGCATTGCAGAACTACCATCTCAGCCTCCTCCTTCGCCACCAGATCAGCACGTGTTGATACGCCTTGATACTCTCACCACGCTGCTTGAACATGGTTTGCAGCATCTGCAAAATTTCAGAATCACTCAACTCGGCCTTGCCAAGCTCAGCCATGTTGACACGATCCTTCTCCTTCAGTGCGCTGATCACCGGCCGCAAGCTTGATATCGCAACGCTGTCTCGGTCTTTCTGCGATTTCTTTCAGGGCTTCGCGCAATTGAGTTCTTAACATCAGCAGCCACTTCCTCTATGAACGGGGGTGAAGATACCGCGCAACATTCCAGATAACACATTCCACATCACTAGGAGGGGAATCCCGCGCCCATGACTCAGCACGATCTTGCGCAACTCGATAGTGCCCTGTTGCGTGAACTCTCAGACCAAGCCACCGCCACACTGGTGCTGTCCGACGGCAGTGTACTGTGGGGGCAAGGAATTGGTGCAGAGACTCGGAATATCGGCGAAATTTGTTTTAACACCGCCATGACGGGCTATCAAGAAATTCTGACCGATCCCTCTTACGCCGGACAGATCATCTGCTTCACCAGCGTTCATATCGGCAATGTCGGGGTCAACACCGATGACAACGAGTCGCTAAAGCCGCATACACTGGGCTGTATCCTGCGCAATCCAATCACCGAGCCTTCGAATTATCGCGCCGAGCAAAACCTCGACTCTTGGTTGCGCGCCAACAACGTCCCCGGCATTGTTGGCATCGACACCCGTGCCTTAACCCATCGGCTACGCGACGAAGGGGCCTTGCATGCCATGCTGATCCATAACCCCGAGCGCAACTGGAACATCCCGGCACTTGCTGCCGAGGTTGCTGATTGGGCAGGACTTGCGGGCAAAGACCTGGCCATCACGGTCACCACCAGAGAAGCGTACCAATGGAACATGGGAAACTGGCAGAGCAAAGGCGGCTACATACAAGGTGCTGAAGCGGGCTCGCGCGTTACCGTCCTCGACTACGGCGTAAAGCACATGATCCTGCGCCTGCTTGTCGAGCACAACTGCGTTGTCACCGTAGTGCCCGCCACCGCAAGTTTCGCCGATATCGAAGCAACAAGACCCGATGGAATACTGCTCAGCAATGGCCCTGGCGACCCCGCCGCCACCGGAGTCTATGCCGTGCCTGTGATCCAACAGATTCTTCAGGCTAAGATTCCTTTGTTCGGGATCTGCCTCGGCCACCAAATGCTCGCCTTAGCCCTCGGGGCCAATACCGCCAAAATGTCTACCGGACACCATGGTACCAATCACCCGGTACGCGACCACCACACCGGACGCACCGAGATCACCAGCCAGAACCACAGCTTCGTCGTCGATACTAAATCCCTTGATCCTGAGTACCAAACCTGCACTTCGCTGTTTGATGGCACCATCTCGGGGCTCGCTGACCCTGCGGGCAGCTTCTTCTCGGTGCAGTACCATCCTGAAGCTTCGCCAGGCCCGATGGACAGTGCTTACTTGTTCGACCGCTTTGTTGGGATGTTGCGCTGATGCTACCGAAATACCCTGTTAATCGCTTGCTGATCAGCGTTGCCCTACTGATTGCCTTGATCGGCAACGTTTCATGGTTGATTAACCTACTGCGATAGTCTTTAGTCTTTCTATAATCGCTCACGTTTACTCACGGGCAAGTTACACGGCTGTCGCCGACCTGCGACAGGGTTTTGTGCCCTGTGGATTTTTGCCATACCTAACAGGGCTTAAGGCTGAAGACTAGCCCCTGCGCATGACAAATCAGGCAAGCGCGTCGGCGCTTATGCGTCGTCCCCACAGGGCCAAATAGTCATTTGGACACCTCTATTGACCATGATTTTTGTTTGATTTGTGATTCATTATCTTGAGAGGTATTTTTGAGCTTGAGACGCTTTTTTTGGGGGGAGTTAATGAAGAATTTGAGCTTTTTTGCTGCATTTGGCGCGTTTATCTGCGGCGGGTGATCCTCTGAAGATATGATCGTCCTGTGTTGACTTAAGATCTTCCGTGATTCTCCTGGGGCTGGTTTGCAGTGTTCCCCCATGGCTCGCAAGGAGCGTCGCCCACCCCCGTGTTGATGTTCAGGGCTGGCCGTGCAACACAATGTGAACTGGAGTTTCTGATCCGAGGTCGTCTGAGCCGGTTGTGCTTTTTCGCTCTGGAGCCTGGCGAGGTGAGGCGCCGGGTATTCCGGGAGCATTTGACGAAGGCGATCTTCCAGCATCGTGCGTTGTTCCGTGCGGGGTATTTCCCCGCGGTGGTCAGATTTTGGCCTGGTCTCTGCGCCAGGGTAGCGTTTGCGTGAGGAAGAAAAGCACACCGTGAAGTGCGGGAGTAAAGCCGAAGATATCTGGCCTGATGCACCGGGTCAATCCCGCCCGGAAGGATGTTGACGCCCACTGGACGGTGAAGTTCCATCAGGGGGCGGTCAGGATATAGCCATTCGCCATGATGGAGGCTCCCGAAAATCATCAGCAAACATAACACGGGATCAGAAGTCCGGGCAGATAGTGCTTATCGTCCGGGGCTAACGAAACATTCCTTAAGGGTTATTTTTGTTAAATTTATCGCTATTTTTGAAGTTTTTGCCTCGATTTAGAGGCATTTTGGGACGAGTAGATGGATTCGTCCGGTAAGCGCTCGTCGCTCAAAGAAAATCAGACGCTTCATGTTGTAAAAGCGATGTTCGCCTTCGTGATCCTGGCTTCAGCGCGTTTGATGCCGATGGTGCGAATAGAGAGAGCCATGCGCTGCTTTTGTTCGGCTGCTCTACGCGAGAACGGATACGCGATCTGCTGGCGTTGCCGCGTGCGATGTGAGACGGCATAGGTTTGCCTATGGGTTTCCTGCGATGGAGACGGAAAGCCAGTCCTTGCTGCTTAAAACCAGCCCGCAAAACTACACAAAAATCAGTTCTTAAAGGTGTCCATTTGCCGAAGGCGTGACTTCCTTGGCGTGGACGATAAAGAAAGCAACACACCGATCCTGAAGTAAAAAGCCTTAAAGCCCCGCTAAACTTCGCCCCACCCCGATAATTTCGCGCACTCGGGCAATCACCGGAGCACTGCTGGCACAGGCTTTTTCGGCACCTTTTGTCAATATCGCCTCAATATGGTCCGGTGCGGCAATCAAGCGGCGCATTTCAGTACTGATCGGACCAAACTTGCTGACCACCAGATCAACCAGCCAACGTTTAAAATCAGCAAAATTCGCGCCGCCAAGTTCATGCAAAACTTCTTCCAAAGACTGCTCAGCCAACGCGGCGTAAATCCGCAGCAAGTTTTCGGCCTCGGCGCGCCCAACAAGTCCAGCAATCTCACTCGGAAGAGGCTCAGAATCAGTACGAGCTTTACGGATTTTTTCCGCCAGCGTATCCGTATCATCAAGCAAATTCAGTCGTGAAAAATCCGACGAATCAGACTTCGACATTTTGCGTGAACCATCGCGCAAAGACATCACCCGAGTCGCCTCACCTTGAATCAGAGGCTCAATCACTGGCAGATAATCCTCCTCATAGTCATGGTTGAACTTCAGCGCAATATCGCGCGTAAACTCGAGGTGTTGCTTCTGATCCTCGCCAACCGGAACATGAGTCGCGCGATACGCCAGAATATCCGCCGCCATCAATGTGGGATACGCATACAACCCAAGGCTGGCTTTCTCGCGGTTTTTACCTGCCTTGTCCTTGAACTGTGTCATGCGATTCATCCACCCAACCCGCGCAACACAGTTAAACAGCCACGCTAGGGTGGTGTGGTCCGGATTGTCCGATTGCCGGAACAGAATACTTTGTTCAGGATCGATCCCCGCCGCAACCAGGCCGGCTGCAAGCTCAATGCTGCTGGCACGAAGCTGCTTCGGGTCTTGCCACACAGTAATCGCGTGCAAATCGACAATACAATAGATGCAATAGCCGCGATCGGCCTGCTGTTGCAACAGCGGCCAATGGCGTATTGCACCGAGGTAGTTTCCAAGATGCAAGTCGCCAGAAGGCTGAATACCCGAAAAAATCCGCATGATGTTTCCCATTTAAAACTTTTGGAAAAGCGCGCGTAATTCGCACCATTTGTAGCCCGTGGCCACGAGTGTCGCAACCAGATAACTGATGCCGCCAAAGGAAACTAACAACAGCAACACGGAAAAATTCGACAGACCCGGGAAAACTGCCTCGCGCAGCCACAACCCAGCGAGCAACACCAGTGCCATCACGCCACTGGCTGCGGCCACTCTCAAGCCAAACCCGATCATGCCCACCGCTAGTCCAACGATCCTACGGCGCTTCAAAGCCAGCAACAGTAAGAAAACCTGCGTCCAACCAGCCAATGCCGTGGCGAGAGCCAGTCCAGTGTGGGCGAGAAAACGCATGAGAATCGCGGCCAAAATGACGTTCACCATCATCATCCCCATGGCAATAAACATTGGGGTTTTGGTGTTATGGCGAGCAAAAAACAACGGCTGGAGAATTTTCACCAGAATATAGGCGGGTAAACCCAAGGCGAGCGCTTGTAAAGCACGTGCACTTTGGTGCGTATCCTCGGCACCAAAAGCACCGCGCGCAAACAGCACATCAATGATGAAATCAGCACACACCGCCAAGGCGACGGCCGCAGGCAAAGCCAGCAACAGCGCAGCGTGCTGGGTCTGACGACGTAAGGCGTCAACGCGGGTTTGATCTCCAGCACTTATCGCGCGCGATAAGGTCGGCAGCAAAGCAACCCCGAGGCTTATTCCAATCAAAGCGAGAGGTAGTTGAAACATGCGTTCAGCAAAAAACAGCCAGATAATCGCCCCCTCTTGCAAGGTTGAGGCAAAGGCGCGTGAAACGATCAAGTTGAATTGCAGACACAAAGCACTGACGATCCCCGGTAGTAACACCCACCAGAAAGCGCGCAATTCTTTCGCCCTCAGGCGGTGACGAAAAATCGGCAGATGCTCAATACGCCATGCCGCCAGCAAGCACAGCCCTAGCTGTAAAACTCCTCCGATCACCCCCGGCCATGCCAAACCAAAAAACCAAAAAACCCCCCCCCCCCAGCACCGCCACCGCGAACGGACTGATCATCAAGAGGTTGAGCAGAATTGGCGCGGCAGCTGGAACTGAAAACTTTCCGGCGTGGTTGAGGATACCGCCAAAAATTGCCGCCACGATAATACAAAACAGATACGGTAGGCAGATCCGCGCCAAATCGATAGTGAGTTGCACCTTTTCAGGATCTCGAAACCCCCACGCCAGTACGCGCACAATCTCGGGCATAAACCAGTAAGCCAGCAGGGAAATCAGCAGCATCAAGCCACCAACCAACAACAGCACATCACCGAAGAATTGCCGCGCAATGGTGCTCCCTTCTCGGCTCTCGAGGCGGCTAAAATGCGGGATTAGTGCCGCGTTCATCGCTCCTTCACCGAACAGATTGCGAAATAGATTTGGAAAGGTAAAAGCGATTTGAAAGGCTTCAGCAATCGCCGAGGCACCAAGCACCTGCGCCATCAACATATCGCGCCCATAACCCGTGATGCGCGAAAGAACCGTCCATGAGCCGATTTTTGATGCAACACGGGCGAAGTTGACTGCTGTCATCATTTGGCCTCTTGTAGTTTGCCCTGTCATATCATAGTGTGAGCCTTCTCGAATAAGAATTTCTTGACTCAATACACGCGGACGTCGGCGCGGGAACACTGTCAATTAAGGTGTCTTAGGTGAACAAGATGGCATCTCCCCAACGGGCTTTAGTGATCGTAGAATCACCGGCAAAAGCTACCACCATCAGCCGCTATCTCGGCAAAGGTTATGACGTGCTTGCCAGTTACGGCCATGTCCGTGACCTAATCGAGAAGGACGGCGCAGTTGATCCTGATCACGGGTTCGCGATGACGTGGCAGGTACCGCCTCAAGGCAAGAAACGTCTGAAAGAGATTGCACAGGCGCTTGGCAAAGCTGATACGCTGTATCTTGCCACTGACCCTGATCGTGAAGGCGAAGCCATTGCTTGGCACCTCCATGCTGAACTTGAGCGCCTTGGCAAGCTGAAGCAGAAAACCGTGCGGCGCATTGTGTTCCACGAGATCACTAAGCCTGCGGTGCTAAAAGCCCTTGAACATCCGCGGGAACTCGATGACAATTTGATTGATGCCTATCGCGCACGGCGCGGACTAGATTATCTGGTCGGCTATCGCCTATCGCCTGTACTGTGGCGTAAAATGCCCAATTCGCGTTCGGCGGGACGTGTGCAGTCGGTGGCTTTGCGGCTGGTGTGCGAGCGTGAAGACGAGATCGACGCTTTCGAATCGCAGGAATACTGGCAAATTCAGGCTGATTTTACCACGCCACGCGATGAAGGCATCACGGCGAGGCTGTCAATACTCGACGGCAAGAAGCTTGACAAATTGAGCCTCGGCACCCAGCAAGACGCAGAACACGCCATCGCATTATGCCAAGGCCAGACCTACAGCATCACCGAGCAGAGTAGTCGCCAAGAGGTCCGCCGTTCCGTGCCACCATTCAACACCTCGACCTTGCTACAAGAGGCCAGCCGTAAATTGCACTTCACCACTAGTCAGACCATGCAACTCGCGCAAAAACTCTACGAAGGGGTTGGCTTGATGGGCGGTCTGATCACCTATATGCGTACCGACGGAATCAGCATGAGCAGCGAAGCCATTACGGGCATTCGCCAAGTCGTGGGGAAACAATACGGTGCGGAATACGTCCCGGAAAAACCACGACTGTATAAAAACAAATCCAAAAATGCCCAAGAGGCTCACGAAGCCGTGCGTCCAACCGATCCAGCGCGTACTCCGCAAAGCCTGATGAGTAAGCTCGATCCGGCGATGCTGAAGCTGTATCAACTGATCTGGAACCGCGCCGTCGCCTCGCAAATGAACGACGCGCAAATCCAGCGCGTGTTCCTCGACATCACCTCGGACGATGCACGGGCGGTGTTTCACGCCAGTGGTCAAAGCATCCTGTTCCCGGGGTTTCTTGCCCTATATGAAGTCAGCAAATCACGCGGGCAGGAAAAAGAGGACTCCTCCACCCTGCCCGTCACCCAACAAGGGGAAGTGTTGGCGTTGCAAGAGTGCCGCTCAAGCCAACATTGCACGCAGCCTCCACCGCGTTACTCCGAAGCCTCACTGGTCAAACAGATGGAAGAGGTCGGTATCGGACGACCCTCAACCTATTCCAGCGTCCTAAAAGTGTTGCAGGATC
>JABSOH010000068.1 GCA_013216065.1 Alphaproteobacteria bacterium | reverse complement strand
GTCGGCAAAAATTAGAAGCCAATATCCATCAAACTATTGCCTTGTATAATCGAGAGCTTCAACGCTGGCAGGAAAGTAATAAATCGCAAAAAACGGACGACTTCATCAATTTTGATCCAACGAAAATCAGTTGGTCTGATGGACTTAAAAACGACTTTAGGCGTGCTAAAAAAATCCATATTGAGGATGGTGAATTTATCCTCTCCACCTATCGCCCCTTCACCAGACAGTGGCAATACTACAGCCGTCGCCTGAATGAACGGGTCTATCAAATGCCGCAAATCTTTCCTAACGCGGTGGCAAAAAACCGTGTGATTGCGGTGACAGGTGTTGGGGGGAGAAGTGGCTTTGCGTGCCTGATGGTGGACTGTCTTCCTAACTTGCACACGCTAGATACAGGCCAATGCTTCCCGCTCAAACTCTATGAGTCCAGGAGCCGGGTGGCGCGAAATATGGGCGATATGTTTGCATTCGATGATCCAATGGATGCTTACACCATCAAAGACGGCATCACCGATGGTGGCCTCAAACATTTCCATGACGCTTATGGCACCACCACCATCAGTAAAGAAGACATTTTCTATTACATCTATGGCCTACTGCACCTGTCTGCTTACCGTGCCAAATATGCAGATAACCTGTCGAAAGAATTACCGCGTATCCCATGCATCAAAACTGCAGAAGCTTTTTGGCAGCTATCCAAAGCAGGTCACGCATTGGCAGAACTGCACTTGAATTATGAACAGATTGAACCCTATCCTGTAACCTTCCAAAATGGTGACCCAACCACAGGTCAGATTGATGACCCTGTAACATTTTACCGCGTGATTAAAATGCGCTTTGGCAAGGATAAGGATCAATCGACCATCATCTATAACGATAACATCACTATCAGCGATATTCCATTGGCAGCCTACGACTATCAGGTCAATGGTCGTTCTGCTATCGAATGGGTCATGGATCGCCAACTCGTCAAAACTGATAAGGCCAGTGGCATTGTGAACGATGCCAACGATTATGCCAACGACACCATGCATAATCCGGCCTACCCGCTAGAGCTATTGCAAAAGGTCATTACGCTCAGCCTGAAAACGAACGAATACATCGCTCAAATGCCTGAGTTGGATTGAGACACACTGGAACAGTGGTTTCCCTCAAAAATCTTCATCGATCACTTGGAAGATTTCTTGATACGTACAATAAAAAAGCCTCACTGACTTTCACCAGCAGGGCTTGATAAAGCGTGTGTATGATAACATCAGCATCACGATTCAAGGCGGACGTACTGTTTGCGTCTCGCACTTGGCGCGGTGCGTGACATTACCATCCGCAGACGCGGACTCTGGAGTATTCTCATTTTTACCCCGATAGCGGCTATCAAGGCTGTCACCCCGCCACAAACATCCCTGATAAAAAACTGAAAAAAAGGAAAACTCACCAAAGATAAAGAATACATCTTCACGCTTTCGTGTGCGCATCGCGAAACACACCCGTATGAAGAAATGATGATCATGCGCGAGATGCTCGGTAAAAGTCCTGCTGAAAATTTGGCAACGCGGTGCGCGAGAGCTCCAGCAGAAATGCTCGGTGGATACGTATTCGAGTCTGGATAATGCGCATTTTTGCTCGCCCACGATCTTGAACAAACTGTTGCACTTGATGAGAAAGCGTGGCCAATGTTGTTGGCGGTTAGCGAGAAGTTTCAGCTTTTCAAGGGTATCATCGAACGCTTAGGGCTGATTTGAATTTTAGCGATTCCATGACCCAAGTCACATGAGATTCATAATATTTTAGGTTTTATGCAGAATTTTTAATAGGTCTTGCTGCCTGAATTGGAAGTCGGATGCGATCCAAGCAGTTTCGGCGGTATGAAGAGCGTCGCGAATCGTTGCGCCGGAAAATCCCTGCTGAGCCAATACAGTTCCAGATATTGGCAATAATGGGATATCGTGTGTACAGAGTTGTTGAAACAGTTCAGGATCGTTGCTCGCAGCAGCGTAGAGCCACCAGTAGTCTTTGCTTAAGGCGCGCCCATAACGATACAGCCATAATGCGGGGTTAGGAGGTAGCGTGGGCTGAGTCAGTCGTCGTGCTAAGAGTTGGGTTTCTCCACGGGTCAGGACAAGATCGTGGCTCAGGGCTGTCACTGCATCAGGATAATCTCGAAACCATGCTGCAAGGCGTAATGTCCAGTTAGAGTTTGGATATGCGAATTGGGTCAAGAATCCCAAGTCCGGTGGTATGTGGTGGCGAAAGACTTTGTCCCACAGGCCGCAGTCGGTCATTTGTTTTAGAATCGGGTTCGGGAGGCTGAGAATTTGAACCATTTCCTCTCGGATACGTTCCCGCGATAGCCGCCGTAGACCGTCGGCCTCTTCGGAGATGATTCCGAGATCGTGGCGATCAATGTCGAAATCCAACTTCCCTTGAAAACGGAAAAAACGTAAAATACGTAAATAGTCCTCGCGTATACGCTTGCGCGGTGCGCCAATAAAGCACAGCCTCCGTGCTTTAAGGTCAGCAATTCCTTGCTGCAAGGGGTCATGCAGTTGACCTGCGAAGTCCAACGATAAGGCATTGACGGTAAAGTCGCGGCGCTCAGCATCGATGTGCCAGGAATCTGTTGCAGCAATTTCAGCGTGGCGGCCGTCGGTGGTACAGTCTTGGCGTAAGATGGTGATATCGTAGTTGCGTTTCCCTAGTGTGAAGAGGATGTTTCCGTGTTGTGGTCTATTACGCACGATCTGGCAGGGTGACTGCTGAAGAAATTTGGTTAATTGTTCGTATCGGCAGGCGGCGGCAAAATCAAAATCTGTGACCGGACGTTCGAGATAAGCGTCACGTACCGCGCCACCGACGAGACGTATGGCAAAAGGCGCAGTTCGTAACAGTGTCAATACGGACTTAAGGTCGGGATGTTCGAGCAGGGTTTTGATCACTGTTCGTTCACCAACCCGAGGACGATAAAGGCGATGATCATTAAGGCAAAGCCCATGATGATTAGCCATGTCCACGGTGTTTCCCCGGTTGATTTTGGTCTGGCGCGACGGCTGAGCCACCACCACAAGCTATAGACGAAAATCGGCGCGCTTAGGGGAAGGATTACGGTGAGAAACTTTTGAAGCATTGGATAATATATACTTTAAATTTAATGATATAGAAGATGTTCCGCCCCAAATATTTTCTTGATTGTAGTGAAATTGATGACCTTTGTAGCTAGGAAACCGTTGATCCGGAAAACAATGCGCATCTTGCAGGAAAAACTGGATTGGTTCCAAAAATAATTATTCAACTTCAAAAGGATATATATTCTGTGTGAACTAGGCAATCAATCCAACGTGCGGTATGATCAGATATTTACGTGCGATCAGATGACGGTCCAATGTGCTGACAATTTCAACCGCGTGACGCGGTAAGCCAATCTCCCCTTCAGCTTCGCGTAGCGCGGTATCCCTGGTTATTGCTGTCACCGGGATCGGTGCGTCTACCGACAAAACTGATCTGCCCAGGATAATCTGAGAGTTGCGTGTTACGTTTGGTCAAGAGAACGTGTCAGCCAAATCGGACTGTCGTTGCAATGCGACTAATACTGCAGCAGGGATAGCATTGGCAATGTCTTCGGGCGCGTAGGGTTTGCGATGTGTTTCCGGATGCGGTGTGTAATTTTTCAGTATTTTACGTAATTTATGCGGTTCAATTTGCATCAACTTCCTCCAAATTTCCAAGGATGAAAACCTGCTCGGCACTATGTACGACCAAAGCAGCCCCCTCAAATTCAGCCAATTCAACGAGATCGTAGTATACCGCGCGGTTGATGAGGGCGTCTAGGTCATCGCGGACATGCACATAGGGACGATCCTCCGTGCCGTCAGGAGCCTTACGCATCGTTAGTGGGTGTTCGGCGTCTAAGCGGATCCAGTGGTCGAGGTTCGTGCGCATATGCAGTTCCATATTGTGTATGCCTGAGCGCTGTTGCATCTCCACGATCACAAACGGGGCATCGTCCACGCTGACCAAGCCGCGCTCAACAGGGGTCACGAGCCAGTACTGTCCGTCCGTGTCACGCTGTAGGGCGGTTGCGAACAACTTCACCAACGGTTTGCGTCCGATAGGGCTGCCGCGATAGAACCAGGTTCCGTCTGTTGCGATACGCATGTCAAAATCGCTACAATTTTCAGGCCAAGCAACCCCTGACAATCCGCCGCCGTGCTTCATCAATTCGGCAAAATTTGGTTTTTTGCGGGCTTTTGATTTTGTGTCGTGGTCATGCATTACGGTTCTCTCATCATTGTTCATATCGTCAAGAAATGATTCGGTACATGACAAAATGCTGATACTTGGCTACATTCGGTGCAGTTTGTGTTCTTCTGCATCTCGCTTATCGCCTCATGTCCAATTCATCTAGCAAGCGCTTTACGCTCAAACAATCTTTGGGCATGTTCGGGCGACTTTGGAAGTGCTACGCCAAATCTTACCGCATTCAGATATTCGCGGCAATTCCTTGCGCAATGTTGGCGGGCGCTGCTGGCGCGCTGCAAGCCTATCTGTTCCAGCCCGCAATTGATCGTGTACTCATTGCCGGGGATCCGGTGGCATTGTGGGTCGTGCCGTTGGCGTTTTTATTGGTCAGCATCGCGCGCGGTCTTTCGGCCTATGCGCAAACTGTCCTAATCAGCTACGCCGCCGATCGCATGGTGGTGGGCTTGCAGCAGGATATATTCGCCAAATTGCTCAGGCTTGATATGGCGTTCTTCCATCAATACGGCGAATCTCCGCAGGTTGGGCGTTTCCTCACTGATGTCCGCTTCGTTCGTGGGGCGACGGTGAAGTTTTTTACCTCGCTACCGAAGGAGGTCTTAACCGCGCTCGGGATGCTGGGTCTTTTGATCTATCACAGCCCGGTGTTGTCGCTGGTGGTGGTGATGATGATTCCACTGTTCTTTTATCCGGTGATCTGGGTCGGGAGTAAAATGCGCTATATTGCGCGTCGTACTCAAGACGAGACCGGGCGCATGATTTCCGTACTCGACCAGTCTTTTGGGGCGCTGCGCCAGATAAAGATTGCCGGACGCTATGACGATGAAGCTGAGCGTGCCGCGAAAATTTTTGGTAAAATGCAGAAATTAATGGTGAAAATGGTTTGTTACGAGGAACTTCTGACTCCGATGAACGAGGTTCTGAGAGCAATATGTTTTGGTTTTTCGGTGGTGTTTGGCGGTTATTTGGTTCAGCAAGGCGACATGACGATAGGAGCATTCATGAGTTTCATGGTTGCGTTGGTGGGGATTTTTACGCCGATTCGGGTGTTGAGCAAAATAAACAGTATTGTGCAGGCCGGTTTAGCAGGCATGGAGAGAACGTTTGATTTGTTGGATCGTCCAGAAAAAATTTTCGATAGTCTTGAAGCCCTCCCACTGCGATTGAATCATGGCGCGATAGCATTTCGCGATGTGGATTTTGCTTATAACCAAGAAACACCGATCTTCTCTGGGCTGACGATAGAAATTCCCGGTGGCAGTTGTTGTGCTTTGGTGGGGTTGAGCGGCGCGGGTAAATCGACTTTGCTCAGTATGCTACCGAGATTCATTGATCCCACTCGTGGGCAGGTATTGATCGATGGCCAGGATATTCGCGCCGTCACTCTAGAAAGCTTGCATCACTCCATCGCCTACATCAGTCAAGAGGTCGAATTGTTCGACCTTTCCCTGCGGGAAAATCTGTGTTATGCCTACCCGAGAGCCAATGATGCTGAAATCATGGCGGTGTTGCAGCAGGTTGGATTATCAAGTTTCGTCGCTGGTTTGCCCAAAGGCCTCGACACCATGATCGGCGAGAATGGTGTGCGCTTATCAGGTGGGCAGCGTCAACGGGTTGCCTTTGCGCGTGCTTTGATGAAGCGAGCGCCGATCGTTCTGATGGATGAAGCGACTTCTGCGCTCGATAGTGAGTCGGAACAGCATATTCAACGCGCCATAGCACAGTTTGATCGTGCGACGACGGTGATGATCGTCGCCCATCGGCTTTCAACGGTACAGCACGCTGACATAATTTGCGTACTCAATCAAGGTCGCGTGGTCGAACAGGGCGATCATCAGGACTTGTTGGCACAGGGCGGTGTTTATGCGCGATTCTGTTTGCAGCAGTGGGCAGGGCAATCCCTCGAGCAAGGGACATTGTGATGGTCTCTGTTCCTTGGTGGTACTCTTGCCTTGGTTTTGCGTGGGGTCTGGCTTGGCAGTACAGGCAGAAAAACGGCAAGATTGATCCGTTCCGGGCGCATGAATATCAGGGTTGTTCGAAAATCCTAAGACCTACTGGAACGCTGATTTGGATTCATGGTGTGAGTGTCGGCGAATCGGTGTCGACTTTACCGTTGATTCGCGCTTTACAGCTTCGATTTTCCGATGTGCGGATTTTGTTGACTAGTTCCACACGTTCTTCTTCGAGCGTACTCGAAATTGAATTGCCCAAAGATGTCATTCATCAGTATCTTCCGATGGATCATGGCGATTGGGTCGCGCGGTTTTATGATCATTGGCAGCCTGATCTTGGTTGTTGGGTGGAATCCGAATTGTGGCCCAATCTATGCCTGGAGGCTGATCGACGCAATATTCCTCGAGTGTTGCTGAACGGGCGAATGTCGGTATCAAGTGTTCATCGCTGGGTGTTTCTGCCGAATCTGATCAAAGCGATGGTGACGGGTTTCCGCATGATCCGAGTACAGGACCAACAACAATTAGGTATTTTTCATAGTTTTGATGGGATGCACGCGCAAGTTGGCTCGAACTTGAAGGATGCGGCCAGTGCATTACGCGGTGATGGTGCATTGCACGAAGAGTGGGAACAGCGCGTACGGGGGCGTTTATTTTGGCTCGCGAGCAGTACGCACCCGGGCGAGGAAGAAATCGTTATTGCTGCCCATCAACGTTTGAAGCGTGAGTTTCCAGAGTTGTTGTGTTTGCTCGTCCCGCGCCATCCGGGGCGTGGTGGAAAATTGTTGCAGTATATTCGTCAGAAAACGGATTTTTCAGTGCAGCTTGCTAGTGAAAATAAAGCCTATGACCCACAATGCGCGGTGTATATCGCCGATGCCTTGGGGCAGTTGGGAGTGTTTTATCGTTTGGTGCCCATGGCGTTCATCGGTGGATCATTGGTTGCAAAGGGTGGACACAACATGCGCGAAGCGCTTTTATTGCGTTGTTTACCGATTGTTGGGCCGAATTTGGACAATTTTACTCAGCACAAAGCCCACTTTGCTAAGTATTTGACCGAAGTACACGATGCAAACAGTCTTGCTGAGGCTGTTGCGGTCATGTTGCGCACGCCCGAAGAAATTACACGCCGTGCTGATGAGGCTGCTGAAGCAGTGCAAACCATGGGTGTCGGTGTCATCGAAGAAATCATGCGCGACCTTGCGCCACTGATCGATCAGGCGCGATCATGAAGGGGGTACATAACTTTCTCCCTAGTGATTATCCGCGATTTTGGGCGTATCGCGGCATTCATGCGGAATTGCTTCGGCCGTTGAGTCTCGTCTATCGAGGTCTCGGTTGGTTGCGCACGTGCTGGATTACCCCTGCACAGGTGGCGATTCCTGTGGTGTGTATAGGCAATCTCAGCATTGGGGGGGTCGGAAAAACCCCGACCGTAATGGCGTTGGCAAAGGCATTGCGCGGACGTGGCATTGCAGTGCAGATTCTAGCGCACAGTTATGGCGGCAGTTTGAAACAGGTTACACGGGTCGATCCGGCACGCCATCTGGCAGCAGAGGTCGGTGATGAAGCATTGCTGTTGGCTCAAGTCACGGCCACTTGGATTGGGCGGGATCGTGTTGCAGCAGCGTACGCAGCTCAGCAAACTGGTGCAGAGTTGCTGTTGCTCGACGATGGTTGGCAAAACCCGAGCCTGCATAAGGATGCTGTGGTTGTAGTCATCAACGCTGAAGACCCGTTTGGCAATGGTTACCTCTTGCCAGCAGGGCCATTGCGGCAACCGCAATCTGCATTATGTACTGCCAGTGCAGTTATCGCCATCGGTGCCGAAGTGCATCCTGATCTTTCTGCTTTGCCAGTGATTCATGCCCGCCGTCTCGGAATTTGGGGACACGGTGTTGAACATCTCCACACCGGAGGAGAAGTCTTTGCTTTCTGTGCGCTTGGACGTAGCGGACAGTTTGGCCAGACTGTACAGCAATTATGCGCTGAATCGGGTTTGGTGTATCGCGGTTTGAAAGGCTACGGGGATCATCATCCATGGGATCAGGTTACTTTTGATGAAATCACGGCGGCGGCAGGTTCGGCACAATTGGTCACTTCAGCGAAGGACTGGCAACGCTTGCCACCACAATGGCAGCAGAGTGTGAGCGTGATTACGCTCAAGCTTGAATGGTCAGCGCCACAAAATTTCGCAACCCTGGTCAAAAAAATAGGTAATTTAACAACTTTATCGCGATAATTCATTCTCGACCAGTTGTGCCCAATAGGCGATCCTGTGGGGAATCGCGACATCGTGGAAATTGTAACCCGGTGTGTGCAGAGCATCGGTGTCATTAAATTCCCGAGAAAAACATAATGGCCGGGTTTTTCGTGCAACATACGGCTGAAATCTTCAGAAGCTATGTTCGGGCTTGTTGTGCATCGTCAACCTTGTCAATCACCGAGTGCTTTGCGTGTAGCCTCAATCGCATGTTGGGTTGTTGACAGCATGCAGGATAGCCGTTCTCGTAATAGAAACTGACCGTGCCAATTGTGTGCCTGAGCGATGCCGTTCGCGATGCCGTCATCGCGGTGTGCCTCGCGTGGATGATTATTAGCGGGATGTTCTAAAACGCGGTCTTCAATAGCGCGATGTGCCCAAAGAATACGGCCCGCATAAGATGCCCTATAATCGCTTTGTGCGATGGGGGGTGTTTGACAAAATATTCACTATCTTTGTTGGATCTGAAAATATTCCAGAACCACTACGGATAGACGCAACGCACCTTAAAGCCCATCGCACAGCAGCATCGCTCCTTAAAAAAGGGGGGGCGGGCTATCGGTCGAACCGGAGGCGGTCTGAACTCGAAACTTCATGCTGTCTGTGATGGCTTTGGTCGTCCGGTTATG
>JABSOH010000067.1 GCA_013216065.1 Alphaproteobacteria bacterium | reverse complement strand
CTAAGAATTTGGGCGAAGGTTTAAGCGCACTAGGGCAGGCTTGGATTTATCGCCTTCAAGCGGGCAAGGCAGAAAAAAGCCGCAAAGCCTTCCAAAAGCAGCAGCAAGATCATGGCAAGGCGATTGGGAATTTGTTGGGTGGCTCGGATGCTGGAACGTTTGACTTGCCAGCATTGCGGCAGGCTTACATTGATGCTCGGACAACGCCAGAACAACGCCTAATGCTTCAGGGTATGCTTGGGAGGCAAAATACGCTTGCTGATCGGGCGGATGAGCGCGGCTATGAGCAGGGCATTTATGGGCGCGGACGCGAGGATACGCTTGCTGATCGAGGCGAGCAGCGCGGCTATGAGCAGGGCATTCGAGCCGATGAGCGCGGCTATGAGCAAGATATTTACAGTCGCACTAGAGATGATGAGATTACTGATCGAGGCGATCAACGAGCCTATGATTTGTCACAAAATCAAGTGAAGGGCGCAGATGGGTATTTGTACTATCCTGATGGCACAAGAGTTTTGCCGAACGTGGAAAAGCCACAGGATATCACAAAGGATATGCAGGAATATGTTTTTGCGATCAAGCAAGGCAGCTTCACAGGTTCTTTTGCTGACTGGCTGGCCTTAACAAACAAGAGCCAGAAAACCACTATAAACCTTAACACTGGCAACGCAGCACCATTGTCAGAACTAAGCAAATTGCCAGCAGGGTACACCTACCTGCTTAATGAAGATGGATCAGTGAAGTTAGGTGATGATGGCGTTCCCTCGATCTCTCCGTTGCACGGATCGCAGCAAGACAGAGACTTGCAAAAAAGTAAGGCGGCCGCAAAGAATAAGCAAGCGAGGGCTAAGAGGGATAACGAGATCGTGAGGCAAGATATTGAGCGATCCATAGCCCTAGTGGACGATGCTGCTTTTGGATCAGCAACGGGCTTTTGGGGAAACCTTTTTCAATATGTGCCAGGAACTAATGCGCACGATTTGAGCAAAATGATGGACGCAATTAAAGCCAGTATCGGTTTTAGGAGTCTGCAAGCAATGCGCGATTCCTCACCAACAGGCGGGGCTTTGGGGCAAGTGACAGAAAAGGAACTGAAATACTTGCAATCTGCATTCGGTAGCCTTGAGCAAAGCCAGACCGAGGAGCAATTTATTTACAACCTAAATCGGCTTAAACGCAAAGTGTATAAGCTTGTCACAAACGAAAATTTGCCCTTTGATAATTGGCAAATAACAGCACCGCAAGGGGGTGCTGGCACAGGGGCTATGCAACAGCAGAAGATGCCTATGCAGCAACAGCAGCAACAGCAGCAGCAACCACAGTCCGGAGGCTATACTGACGAGCAAATAGACAGCTTGAATGACGATCAGCTTTTTCAGCTTTTAGGTCTCAACTAAGGAGCGTAAAAATGCCCTCTTTTAATGAACTCATGGACTCGGCAAAGCAGCAAGCCGCATCGGGGAATACGCAAACCGCAAAGCGATTGCTCAAACTGGCAAATCAAGCCAAGGCGCAGGACAGCAGCGCAAGCCCTTGGGGATATACAGAGGGCATAGCAAACAAAGCCGTTCAGGGTGCTTTGTTTGTTGGGGATAGGATGACCGCAGGAGTCAACGCGGCATTGCCGGATTGGGTAAACGAAACCTTTGGTGAAAGAGCCATACCAGGTGACACGTGGCAGCAACGCTACGACAACGAACTTGAAGCGATCAGGAATCAAGAGCAGGGCTTTGAAGAAGAAAACCCCTGGACGGCAGGAATTGCAGAAGTCGCAGGCGGCCTTGGAACGGGTATAGGGTTGCTCAAATCGGGCGTGACTGCATTACGCTTTGCACCAAAGGCCGCAGGGCTTTTCTCCGGTGCGTGGCGCGGTGCGGCAACAGCAGCAGACGGCGCGGTTTTGGGCGCAGCCTATGGGGCAGGCCAGACAAAAGACTTTTCCGACATAGGCCAGACTGCTGATGATATGACGAGATCGGCTTTGTTCGGTGCAGGCGGCGGCGTTGTAGGGAAAGGAATAGGAAAAGGAATAGGAAAAGTCTTGCGCGGTTCTGGACGATGGACGAGCAGCTTTTTGAAGAATCCTAGCCAGCTAGCGGCTGTCTTCCTTAAAAGGAAAGCTGGCCTGCATATGGGCAAGGTGAGTGATTACGCAAAGCACGTTGCTGAATTGGGCAATGAAGGGATGGTCATAGATGCCCTAGGCTCGAAAGGTGGTCGTCTGGGCAGAGCGGTTGCGAACCAGTCACCAGAAGCCGAACACATTCTGAAACAGGCACTATATGGCCGCAGAGAAGGCCAGGCGGGTAGGGTTGTGGACTCGCTAGAAGATGCGGCAAGACTGCCAAGAGCCAGCGAGCGCGGCCTTGATGACTTGAAACGCGCCGCATATGATAATAAGCGCGGGGGGATAAACCAAGCCTATGCAGCAGCGCGTGAAGCTGGTGAAGATATGCCGCTTGAACCATTTAGCGATTTGATGGCAAGGCCGATGTTCAAAAAGGCTTTTGGGGGTGCTAAAGAATCTCTGAAAAATATGGGGCAGGGAACTGGATCAAGGCCAAAGTATCACAACCTATCTTTGCTTGACCAAGCCAAGCGCGGCCTTGATGATGTTTCGGGCGCAGCCTATCGAGCAGGAAAAAAAGACAAGGGCGGGCAAGCCTCGGCATTGGCAATCTTGCTTAGGCATCGCATTGATAAAGTCCTCGCAGCCGTAGACAGCTCTGCTTATGCAAAGGCGCGGGGATTGCGTCAGAGAGCGTACCAGACAGAGCAGGGCTTTGATACTGGCGCGGCCTTGGCAAAGCCTAGAGTCCCCTTAGGGCTGCCAGAAAAGGCCGCAGAGACAACCCGCAACAGAGCACCGCGAGCGCAAGGCTACGCAACGCAGCAAGCAGAGAACTTGCTTAATCGCAGACAGACGGCGGGGGCATTCGCACAGATGCAAACGCCACAAGGACAAAACGCAATGCAAGCAGCATTGGGGCGGCGATCAAACAAGGTGCAAGAGCAGATTGCGCGTGAAGATGCTTACAATCGCTCACTTGGCAAGGTAGGGGCAAACTCAACAACTGCCGAGCAGCTAGGTGATTTGGCGAATTTCGGGGAACTGGTTCAGAACGCACCGACTAGCAAGGCTGGTATTGCAAGAGCGGCCATGAACCTAGCAGTCAAGGGGGCAAGATGGGCAGGGCGAAGCCCGATTCAAACCGCTCCTGAAGAACTTGCTAGGCAGCTTGTCGGACAAGCGGGCAAATTGAGCAAACTTGCGCCACAAGCTGGAAAAGTAAGGATTAAGCCGTCACAAAGGGCTTTGCAGAAGATTTTTGAGGATTACCTTTTAAGCCCTGCTTTTAGCGCAGGCTTAAGGACGTATTCAGCAGACTAAAGATTATGAGCCAAGATCAGATGAAGATGGCAATAAGCGGAAACAATTAGGAGCGCAAGATGGCTTGGACTATAAACGGGATTTTTCAACGCAGCCACAACTGGCAGCAGGACAAAGACAACAATATCAAGATACAGGCTAGCCGCATGGATGCGGAATTTAATGGGATTGTCGGTGCGATCAATGACATCAAAGACGGAACAAAACCTGTCACACTTGGGGCATTATCTGTAACGACTGCCAGTTTATCAGCCACTGTAGAAACCAGATTTACCACGATTGAGGCTGGCGTAAAGCCTACAAATGGCTGGACTTATTCAACTTTGGATACAGCTTTACAGGGTCGGGTCAAGCCTTCCTCTGGCTGGGCGTATGGTGATTTATCAAGTGCGGTTAAACTCCGGGTTCTGCCTGCTCCTGCATCGGCGAATGCTGATCAGGGAAAAGTATCTGTCGTGCAGTCAGGTGGCGGCTACGCACTAGACACGAAGGCAGCAAGTGAAACCTCTGCGGGATTTCTCGAACTGGCGACCACAACGGAGGCGACAACTGGAACCGATACCAGCCGCGCCGTTACGCCCGCCGGATTGGCAAGCTATGTTGCAAGCTACATTCCCCACAGCAAAACCTCTTCGACCCAGATAGTCAATGGCGTACAGATTTGCAGGTTTTCCGTGGCTGCAAGGGGAAGTTTTACTTTTCCCACCGCATTCAAAACGGGATCCACTCCCATTGTGACAATGACTCCACAATGGACCGGAACCACAAACGACAGTTATTCAAACACCCCTTATCTGGGCGTAATATCAAACACGGGGGGGACGATAAATCACGGGTTTTCATCATCTTATATCACGTCCTATCAAATCATCGCGATTGGCGAGGCAGCATAAAATGGCATACTACTTTAAAGACGGCGGGTTTTGGATCGCCAAAAAAGACCAGGACGGAAATCTTGTGTATCCGGCGGGATCGGTAAAGATCACCGCGAAGCAGCACGCGGCCCTTTTAGCTGCGCAGGCGAAGGGCAAAAAGATCGTTGTATCCAAAAGTGGACGACCATCGGCTGCCTGGCCTCCAGCACCGAGCGTTAAGGAATTGAGAGAGGAGGCGAATCTTGAATGCGGCAGGCGTGTGATTGCGGCCTATGGCGCAAAAGACCGTATTGGGGAGATTCTGTACAGGATAAACAAAAAATCCAATGACGCGCAATATAGGGAACATCTGCGCCTATTGGAAAAATGCACCGCGCTAAAAGTCAAAATCCTCGGCCTTTCAACTTCGTCCCGGAGAAGAATTGATGTCACCACCGATACACACTGGCAGGTATAGGAATCATGAAAATCACCAGAAATTATATCAACCATAAAGGAGGTAATCCATCATGCTTGGAATGATTATTGGAGCGGTATTGCCACTCGTCAAAGAAGGCTTTGGCATGGCCAAAGACTATCAGGACAACAAGCACGAACTTGCGTTGATGGCGCAGCAGGCGGAGATTCAATCACGAATTGAAACGACAAAACTGCAATCCTCGCACATCGATGCGGGCATTCGTGATCGGGAAAGCGTGCGCAATCACGATGCGACGGTGATGAGGAACGCTTCAACATGGGTGGTGAACCTCAATGGCCTGATCAGGCCCGGGGTCACTGTATTGGCCATTGGCGCATATTGCGCGGGCTTGTTTTATCTTGATGGGCAACTTCTCTCTTCAGAGACGTGGGTGTTCTTTGGGGAGATGTCAACGGGCATCGCGGCCTTCTGGTTTTCTGATCGATCAATCAGCAAAATGAAGGGGCAATAGGGTGGACGAAGCCTTGAAAATTGCCGCTGCACTCGCAAAGCCTTTTGAGGGGTTCTCAGAGGTGCCATATCTGTGTCCAGCAGGTGTGTGGACTATCGGCTATGGAACGGCTCTACGTGGTGACAACGGGCGATTTTTAACCCGTTCTGCGCCTGCGCCTCATCTGACCATGACCGAGGACGAAGCCGAGGCGGCGTTGCAAGATCATATGGCGGGAATTCAGCCGACTATTGATCGTCTGATCAGGGTTTCTCTCTCGCCCAGCCAGCAGGCCGCCTTACTGGACTTTGCATATAACCTCGGCACCGGCAATCTTCAGGCAAGCACTTTGCGAAAAAAGATTAATCGGCGCGAATTTGCCGCCGTGCCAAAGGAGTTTCGAAAATGGCGCATGGCGGGTGGCAGGATTTTACGAGGGCTTGTGCGGCGGCGGGAAGCTGAAATTCGAATCTGGAATCAATCAGTCGGTTCTGAGCAATGAACGATAAGAATAATTGGCCGATCATTCTTCTGGCGTATTTGATCACTGTCGGGTTTTTTGGCTGTCTGCTTATGATGATGTTTTTTGATATTCAGCCCGGTGTGCGGGATCCGATCATGATCATGATCGGTTTTCTTGGAGGGTCTTTTTCTGCGGTGGTTGGCTTCTATTTTGGTTCAAGCCAGTCATCTCAAGCAAAGGATGGGATGTTGGGTAGGACAAACAACTGTGCAGGAAAATGCTCACCATGACGAGAGAAAAACATAGCGCGGATCATAAAACGATTCTCCATTTTATCGCCACTATCCGAGAGAGTTTTCCACGTGCAGGATATATTTACACCAACGGAGGATGTTATCGATTTGGCCTGATTCTTAAAGCCGCCTTTCCGGGTGCTCGCCTGTTTTACGACGAACTTGCTGGGCATGTATATACTAAAATCGGGCGGCTATATTATGACATTTTCGGCGTTCAAAGAGTGAAACCGTCAAGACTTCGAGATTTAAGAAATAGATACACAACAAAATTCACATGCCATCGATGGAAGCTGCAGGAGAAAGAAAATGTCTGAAGAACGCCAACCCTGGCACCGTGATAGCAAAATTTCTCTTGCGCATCTCCTGTCATCTCTTGCCATGTTAACAAGCATCATTGGGTGGGGCATGACAGTAGAAAACCGTTTAACTTCAAACGAGGTCATGGAAGCAAACTCTATTAAAAGTAGAGAAACTCTGAGACAGCACACTATTGAAAAAATAGAATCTCTGAAAGATCAGATGACCTTAAACCGCGCAGAATTGCGCGAAGATTTGAAGGAAATTTCTGATAAACTTGATAGGATAATGTACCTACCGCCACACGCACAAACAAGGAATCAATCATGACTTGGGATGTTTCAGAATACGATTTTACGCTTGTTGCTGGAACTACAGGCACAGGAACAGATTGGGAAGGCCTCAAATCCACTCTGAAAGAAACCAGTGCAACAGGTCAAACCGCTATTTCTGACCTTTCTGATTCAACTTTTCACTTTAAAACCAGTCAGGCTTCAAATGGCTCAAGCCTGACGAAAAGCAGTCCAAGCAGTGGGATTACTGTTGATACTGCGTCTGGAACGGTGCTCGTATCATTTAGCGTAACGGACACTAGGCTTTTCCCAAATGGAACCGTGCTTTCATATGAACTCGAGCGCCGCAAAGGCAACTTGCAGAAAACTGTTTTGATGGGGTCAATAGACTGTATTACGACAACTCTAGGAACGCAAATTGGTGACTAATGATCCTTATATCTGAAAAACAAACTGTTCTTGTCGTTGAGCAAAACACTGCTCTAGTTGAGATTGTTCGCCAAGGCGACAAGGGGAACACTGGTGCGACGGGAGCAACCGGAGCTACTGGCCCGCAAGGTGCGACGGGAGCAACCTCATACCTGTCGACTCCAAACAACACAGATCGACCATCAGGCTATGTCTATTTCGGATGGTCTGATATAGGCAGTGGGCAATATTTGATTCGGCGGCGCTCTTCTGCCCTTGTGGTGGAAAATGTCACAGGGGTTTCAGCAGAATATTCTGCTAAATGGGCGTCAAGAATAACACTATTCTAGGGAAAACTCATGTCACTTACGCTGAATTCTTCGACTAAGATCATAACCGCCTCTGCCGGCACAGAAACATCCGCCACTTTGAGGTCTTTTTTAGATACTAATTCAATCGGACGTAAGAGCGGAAGCCATCAGTTTCAGCTAGCCGATGCGCATAGGATTAAATTGGTAGGAACTAGTTCATCAGTTAAGAGCGTACTGACTTTGAAAAACGATCAAATAGAACTAACAAGCGCCCGTGAACTTGGAATGAGCAATGCTTTATTTATAGTAGGGGATCATGCTGATTTGACATTCGGGGAAATATCAAACCTTTCTGATGTCTTGAATAATAACGCAAGACCCAGGGTTAAAAATTCGGTTCAGTTCGTTATTCCTCAAATAAATGATTACGTGAATTTAATTTCATCTTCAGACTCGGCAGTACCCGATAAAGGTCAAATATCTATATACGGCGGGACATTAAAAAAAATGACCGGTTGGGGAGATATTAGAACAAGGAATGTTCCTATCCGTATTTGGAGTGCAGTATTGGAGGGTTTTGAGTTTTGGGATGCTTATAAGATTGATGTAAGATATTGCATGTTTAAGAATGCGCCTTATGTGTTTTCAAACGCAAACGGTATAATCAAAAATACGGGATTCGATGGGATAAATAGAATATTTTGGTTTAGTGGATCAGGTGAATTCACATATTCTGGTCTTTTTTCATATAATACTACACAAAATCTAGTAATTTTCGCAGGGACAAGCACTATTACTATAAATTTTGATAACTGCGACTTTGATAAATGGAGCACATACAATCCGGCTAACACACGGAGAGTCATTTCCCGATATATTTACACTTTTGTTACCCAAAAAATAGATGGGTCTAATTTATCCGGTGTCAAAGTAGTTATGAAACGAGGAAGCGAGGATATATTTGATGGGACTTCTAATACTCAAGGTATCGCTAAAAATGAATTTCCCGTAGAACACACTACTGACTATAATGCTCAGGGCGTAGGAACGAGTGTAAATTCTTATACGATAAGATATTCTAAATATGGCTATGTCATCACAGAAAAACCGTTTTCGACCGTAAAATCATTAGAGAATCAGATCAATGAGCAAAGGATGCTTGTTGAATCAACTATTACAGAAACAGACTCAACGGTTGTCGCAGCGTATACGACTGTATCAAACTCGGCACAGCTTAATGACAGTGCGCACTTGTTTCAGATAAACAATTATTCAAGCGGGGTAACACCGATTGTAACTTTAATCGGTATAGATTTAGATTTTGGCAGCAAGAACATAACTCTTGATCCAAATGCAACATCCGTTTTTGCTTTGAGCGGTAGTAGCATTACTGTCAAAACCACGGCAACGTTCACAGGGAATATTACGACTACAGGTACTATAACTCTGGCAAATAATGTCGTAGTCGTTGGCGTATTGGTGGATAGCCAGTATAATAGTACTCTTACATTTAGTTCCAATGTTTCTAGTTGGAAGGTGTTTAGCACAGACGCGAATAGACTTAGTAACACCAGCCCTATAGGATCAGGTTCTGGAAATTATCGCTTCTTATATTCGGCTGGAACCAGTTATTATCTCAAACTAACCCTAGTTGGGTCAGGATCACCGAGGTATTCACCCCCTGCCATTACTCCAACATCAAGCGGTGAAACAAGCGTCAATATCTCTGTTGATGTCCTCGTTGCGGCTTTATCAAGTGCATTAGACGCAATATCGATCAATATCCAATCGATCAAGACTGACGCTACAACACTTAAGGGAAACGCTACAACAATCATTACTAAGGTCGATGATGGTTTTGAAGATGCTAAGATTCTGCATATTGTACACCACTCGAATTTAGATGCCGATACTGCCACGATCAAGACCGATGTCGCTACGATCAAGACTGATGTTTCTACAGTCAAGTCTGATGTTGACACGATCAAGACTGAAGCTGCATCAATCATCGCCAAG
>JABSOH010000066.1 GCA_013216065.1 Alphaproteobacteria bacterium | reverse complement strand
AAATGTTACAGCAGATACAATAATACCAACAGGTGGTACGAACCATGAGGGGATCATGTGATGTAATTTAAATTCACGTATTCTGAAAAATAAAAATGTCAAAAGAAAACAAAGGTGAATAATTATTCCTAATACCCAAAACGTTAAACCTAATATGAAAGAATATTTATCGATGAGTATCGTGAACCACAAGATTTTAAATTCCTAATAGTTACTGTTGAAGGATGAGTTGCTTGAAAATGGAGCTAAACCATTTTGCTTAGCCGTTACAATAAGGCTATAGAGATCAGCACTTGCTTTTGCTGAGCGATGGCGATGGCAATGAGGTGGAAGTATACCTCGGTCTTGCCGGATCCTGTTTCCCCGTCAAGTAGACTGACTGCGGCGCGGTTTTGCCCAAGGTCTTCCAGCATCTGTGCCAAGGCGGTGTTCTGTGCGTCGCTGAGCGGCGCGAGTTGTTGTTTCGGTTTGGACGGTTTCCAGTTGCTTGGCGCGATGAGACCTTTGTCGCAAAGCGCCCTGAGTTGTACGGTGGAGGTTTGGCTGTGGTGTAATAATTCGGCCTTGGTTGCCTTGCCACTTTGGCGTATAATTTCGGCGTAGAGCGTACTCTGCTTGACGCTGAGAGAATCGGGAGCGGTGCTGGTCGCGGTGTAGGTGATCTCGGGTGGAATCGCGGCGTAGAAGTCTGCTTTTGGGGGAAAGGCGAGGCGATAGGCGTTGCCGCGCGGCGCAAGGTAGTAGTCTGCTAACCAGTCGAGATAGCCGAGGTGTTGCGTACTGAGTGGTGGCAGGTGTTCGAATTTAGCTTGCACAGTTTTGTAGAGAATCTCGGGGTTTGGAGCAGCAGGCAGTGGAGAATCTGTGGCCTCAGAAAGCGCGACCACCACTGCAACGCGGTTCTTGGTACCGAGCGGCACAATGACCAAATCCCCTACCGCGAGGGACATTTGCGCCGGAATCCGATAATCTAAGGTTGTCAGGGCTTGTGGGAATTGCACTCGGCAGCGTCTCGGCGTATGAAGGCCAGTATCAAGTGCTGCGACATCAGGTGCTGGAGTGGGCATCGTTAATGATTAATATTGTGCGGTGTGAGTCGAGTTTTATTGCTGAGGATTATAGACCATGAAGTTCTTTTTGGATACCGCCGAGATTGAACAAATTCAGCATTACGCGGCTTTAGGTTTGGTGGACGGTGTGACGACGAATCCGAGTCTGATTGCCAAAAGTGGCGGTGATTTTCTCGCTGTGATACAGGAAATTGCGCAGCTTATTCCAGGCCCTGTGAGCGCCGAGTGCCTTGCCACTGATGTTGCCACTATGGAGCAGGAAGGCCGATACCTTGCGGGACTTGCTGAAAACATTGCCGTCAAAGTGCCGCTCACCGTCGAAGGCCTTAAGGTCTGCAAGGTGCTTAGCGACGACGGCATCGTGGTCAACGTCACCCTATGCTTTTCTGCAGCGCAGGCTCTTCTGGCAGCAAAGGTCGGAGCACGGTTTATTTCGCCATTCGTTGGTCGCCTTGATGACCTCGGCGAGTGCGGCATGGACTTGGTTGCCAGTATCCGCGAAATTTACGACCAGTATGCTTTTGATACCGAAATTCTGGTCGCCTCGGTACGCCCCCCGCTACACGTCGTCGAAGCCGCGACCATCGGAGCCGATGTCGCGACCATGCCGCCGAAAGTCTTGGCTCAACTTTATAATCATCCGCTCACCGATAAGGGCTTGGCGGCGTTTCTGGCTGATTGGGATGCCACGGGCAAACCACGTAAAATTTTGTAATCCACCAACCCTGAATTTTTCATCAGAATTTCTTAAAGGTCTATGATGTTTCGTCGCTTACGTGCTTATTTCTTTGCTGGGATTCTTGTCACCATGCCGGTAGCGGTCACTTTCACGCTGGCGTGGTGGTTTATTGGCTGGATCGATTCGAAGGTCATGCCTCTCGTACCGCCGAGTTATAATCCGGTCGTCTTGATCGAGCGTCACTTTGGGATCGACTGGGGTTTGCCGGGCTTCGGTCTGTTTCTGTTGGTGGGTATCTTGACCCTGATCGGTGCCGTAACGGCGGGGTTCCTGGGGCGGTGGTTGACCCACCTCGGTGACAGCTTAATCGGCAAAATGCCAGTGCTACGTGTGGTCTACTCTGCCAGTAAGCAAATCCTCGAAACCGTGATATGCGATCAAAGCAGCGCATTCCAACGCGTGGTAATGATCGAATATCCGCGTAAGGGGTTGTGGGTAGTGGCGTTTGTCACCAATGAGGAAGACGGTTTACCGGGCATCGAAGAAGACTTAATTGCAGTGTTTGTGCCGACGACACCGAATCCGACATCGGGCTTTGTGATCTACGTTGATCGTAAAGACACCCGCGAACTGGATATGCCTGTTGAGGATGCCGTAAAATTGGTGATTTCGATAGGCATGATCCAAAAGGATAAGCCCAATCAATGATCAGTGCGGCTGACTATTCCGGCTTGCGCCATCCCCCGCTCTTTTTCAAAGCCTCAGCAATCTCAGGCGGCAGATAGTTTTCGTCGTGCTTTGCTAAAAGTTCCTCGGCGATAAACAGCCCTTGAGCTTGATCCCAGACACCTTTGCCGATGATGCCCTGTCCCTCGCGGAACAGATCGGGCAAGATCCCCTGATACAACAGAGCAACTTCGCCAGAGCCATCGCTCAAGCGGAAATGGTGCAGTGGTTCAGTCTCGGTCGGGGTCAGGCTATAGCTGTTCTGCGTCACCAGACCACCGAGGCGAAACGTCACCTCGGGTTTCTCGGTCATGGCGATCAGATCATGCGGGGCATAAAAGAAAATAATGTTCTCTTCTAAAGCCCGTAGAGTCAGAATCAAGGCCAGCCCCAACACCGTCAGCAGCAGCACGACACCCCATAGGCGATAGTATTTGTAGTTGCGCGGGATCATGAATTCTCGCGCTTGCGTTGCTGGACTCTCCACCACGCGCGCACCAACAGTATCGACAATCCAAGCAGACTAAGTAACGCAACGCTGTAGGCAGCGTAGATGTAGGGTGCGTATTGATCATACATTCAGACAAAATTCCCTTGGCGGTGTTGCTTGGCGCGCAATAGCCACAGCACGATCCCGAGAAATATCAACGTTGAGACCACAAAATTCCACAGTGCCAAAGAGCCACCGAAGATCCGGAATCTGATTTCATCGCAGCGTACTGGTGCAGTAGCCAGAAGTTTCGCTTTCAGTTCGACGACACTCATATTGCCTGTTACTTTGCCGCAGGTGGAGGGTCCAGGCCACCAGCCAAATTCGACCCCACCATGATAACCTGCTAACATTGCGCCGCCAAGCATCAACAGTGCGGTTCCGAGCAGGATTAGGCGTGAAGGTATGTCCAAGCGATTTTGCCAATGCCAACCTATAAAGCCTAGGATAATCAGGCCGTACCACGGCAGACGTTGATACAGGCAGAGTGGACACGGTGCATGACCCAGCACGTATTCGGTAAAATACACTGTCGCGATGATTATGATGCTAAGTGCGATCAGAAGGTGGAAGGGTTTGCACCAGAGAATGTTGATCAGAAAACTGGTCATATGATCAAGAACCAGCCTGCGACGAAGATGACTCCACCGATGGTGAGGGCAAGGTTGAAGTGATTTTCGAGGAATTGTTCGATTTGTTCCCCGAACAGCACGATGAGCAAACTGACCGAGCCGTAGCGAATGCTGCGCCCAAGGATTGCTGCGAGGATGAAGATGAGAAAATTGGTTTGTACGAATCCGGCGGTGATGGTGGCGATTTTAAAAGGAATCGGAGTGATGGCGGCAACGAGGATCACCAACCAGGCAAACTCATTGAATTCCTCTTGGATATTTTTGAATGTGTCGCCCTTGTTGTAGAGCATGATGATGTGTTCGCCGGCGATGTCGAAGAAAAAATATCCGATGGCGTAGCCGAATCCTGCACCGATTGTAGCGCCCAGGGTACAGAGGAATGCAAACCAAAATGCTTTTTGGCGATTAGCCAAAGCCATTGGGATCAGCATGATATCGGGGGGGATGGGGAAGATAAAGCTTTCGAGTAATGAGATACCCGCAAGCCATACACCAGCCTTGGGATGGCGAGATTTTTCTAGCATCCAATGATACGGAGATTTCAACATGCTTGTCTCGGTTGGGGTGCCTGTATAGACTGTATCTCAGGCTGAGGAGTTGTCGGTCAGCAGAGAAATTAGTGTAACAATTTGGGAAGTGCAATGGTAGTTCCAATTCCTGCGTGCGTTCTGGTCGCGCTGGACCGTCCTGAACCAGAGCAGGCGCGTAATCTGATTCGCGATTTGGCGCCATTAGGGTGTGGCTTTAAGGTCGGGTTAACCTTATTGCCGTTGCTTGGTGAGCGCGAACTTGCGGAGATGACGGCACTTGGCGGTAAATTATTTCTTGATTACAAATTGCACGACATCGCCGAGACGGTTGCCGGTGCGGTGCGCACGATTTGTTGCGGCGAGGCAGCGTTCTTGACTGTGCACGCCGAATTGCCAGTGATGCGTGCTGCGGTGGCGGCAAAAGGCGATCACGAGTTGAAATTGCTCGGAGTGACGGTGCTGAGCAGCCTTGATGATAGCGATGTGTACGCGGCGGGTTATCGGTACGGGGTCAAGGCGTTGGCGATCCAGCGTGCGAAGGCAGCGAAGGACGTGGGCATGGATGGCCTGATTTGCGCGCCGCACGAGGTTGCGGCCTTGCGCGAGATTGTGGGGGCAGAAATGTGTTTGATCACCCCGGGGGTGCGCCCGGAGGGCAGTGTGTTGAACGATCAAAAGCGGGTGATGACTCCGCGTGATGCGATGCTGTCTGGGGCAGATTATCTGGTGATCGGGCGACCAATCGTTGCGGCGCCCGACCCGGTGCGTGCATTGGCCGATATCATCGAGACTTTGCTGGAGACTGCGCCGACATGAAGTTGTACTCCACTCAGCCGCTCAATGAAGCCAGTGTGGTGCAGATTGCCGAGGGCTTTGCTGCCAGGGTGACTCGCGTGGCTTTGCTGTGCCTTGAGGGCGAGTTAGGGGCAGGCAAGTCAACCTTTGCGCGCGCATGGATTCGCGCGGTGAGTGGTGAGATCGACGTGCCATCGCCAACCTTTTCGTTGGTGCAGGAATATCGATATCGTGAATGTGCTTTGTCGCTGTATCACGGCGATTTGTATCGGGTGCGTTCTGCGATGGAGGTTGAGGGGATTGGTCTGCCCGAGATGTTCCAGGACGGAGTTTGCTTGATCGAGTGGGCTTCGCGCACTCCAGAGATCTTTGCTGATTTGATGGCACCCGTGGCGCATTTGGAATTTTCTGTGAGCGATCCAGATTTACGTCAATTGCGCCTTCGCAGCAGTGATCCGTGGTGGCAAGGTGTTGCGGAGGGTTTGGATATGGTGCGTGTTGATGATTGAATCAGTGCGAGATACGTACATCGCGGAGTTTCTGCACCGCCAAGGCGTAACCTCCGCAGTGGACTGGCTGGCTGCCGATGCGTCTTTTCGGCGTTATGGGCGTGTGCGACACCAGGAAGAGAGCTTGATCGTGATGGACGCGCCACCGGGTATGCCCACACGCACCAAAGAGTTCTTTGATATCGCGCAATTACTCCATGGGCATGGTATCGCGGTGCCGCGGGTTCTGTCAGCAGAACTCGAACATGGCGTGTTGTTGCTGCAAGATTTTGGGGTCGAGTTGTTTTCAGCGATCTTAGAGCAAGATTCATCACAGGCTGAGGTCTTGTACGACCTGGCCTATGAGTGTATCGCGGCATTACAGACTCGAATTGTGGAGAGGCCGCATGCTGGACATGACTTTGACTGTCATGTCATGCGTCAAGAGTTACGGCTGTTTCGCGATTGGTATTGTCCGGCGGCAGGAATCGTACTCTCGGATCAGGCGTGGGCGGCTTTCGATGACTTAGTGCATCATCATCAAGACATTATTGCGGGCCTGCCGCATCGTTTCGTACTGCGGGATTGCCACGTCGATAACTTTCTGTACCGTCGTGCCAAAGATGGGCTGGCGCGTTGCGGCGTGCTGGATTTTCAAGATGGTGGCTGGGGCAGTGCGTTATACGATGTGACTTCACTGCTGTTTGATGTCCGCTATGACGTGCCGCTACAGATTCAGCAGCGTCTTTTGCGGCAGCACGCGGATTTTTTGAATTTAGCATGGGACGTGTACCGCCCGGCTGCCGTCTACTTGGTGCTGCAACGGACGTTGAAAGTGCTGGGGATTTTCGTGCGGCTCAACGTCCGCGACGGCAAAGGGCAGTATCTGCAGCATTTGGCGCGGTGTTGGGATCAAGTCTCTGATATCTGCGCCGAACTACCCGATTGGTGGCACTGGTTTCAGGATTATTTTCCAGCAGATCAGCGCGGGGGATCGAACATGCATCCCGTGTATCCGGTGGATACGGCGATGTTATTGGCGGCGGGGCAGGGCTGCCGCATGGGCGCGCTTGGCAAGGCGACCCCTAAACCTCTATTAAACGTCGCGGGCACAAGCATCATCACGCGTGGACAACAACAATTTCGCAAAGCTGGGGTAAAGCGTTTCGTGATCAACGCGCACCATCGTGCGGATCAGGTGGTGGCACATTTTGCGACGCTGCCAGACAGTCAGGTCATCGCTGAAACCGAGCGTCTTGAAACCGGGGGCGGAATTCGCCATGCGCTCAGTGCGATAGGGCGAGAGCTATTTTGGATTATGAACGGTGATAGTCTGTGGAACGCTGTCGATCCGCAGAGCCTAGGACAATTGATATTTATTTTTCATAAAACAATACAAAATATTGATTGTAAATCTTATCATGCATGCGCTTCGGCGATGTTATTGTTGATTCCACTCCACAATTGGCAAGGCAAAGACGGCCGCGCGGACTTTTGTTTCGTCGATGTTAGCCCGGGAGTGATTTGTCGTGCTACTCCGGAGACTCCTTCTGGTGATGGTCTGGGATATGCTGGGGTGATGCTTATGCACCGGGCTGCGATTGCCGCCGAGCGTGTCGAGTGTTTTTCATTGAACCGCATTTTCGACCAGCTTATCGCTGGCAAGCGGTTGTATGGCGTTGCAGTGGACTGGCAGTTCTATCACGTTGGCACTCCAGAAGCGCTCGAGCAGGCCGACGGTGTCTTTCTGCGCAACAATGGGCAAGCCGACCATGGGTGAACTTCTGCATGTGCCATTTCGGGCAGATTTTCTGCGCGAAGTTGCCCACCATGTCGTGACTTACTCGCCCGAGACACGTTCTAAAGTGCGGGTATTGCTGCCACATCGACGCGCCTGTCGACGTTTGCGCGAGATATTGATCACAGAATCTGGTGCGCAGATACTGCCACGCATATTTCCACTTGGCGAGTTGGATGCCGCCGAATTTGCCTTAAGCGAAGGTGGTCTTGCGCTTTTGCCCGAAGTGTCTAGTCAGACCCGACGTTTGTTGTTCGCTTGGCTATTGAAAAGCGCGCGAGCAAGCGATAATGCTCCCGGCACGATTGAGCAGGATAGTAAGTTTGCCCATAGTCTTGGACAGGCAATAGATCGTTTGCAGGAGTTTGAGTGCAGCCTTGATGATCTTAGCGTGCCGGAAAATGCTGACTATGCCGCTCATTGGGCACGGGCAGCGCGATTTTTGGAGATCGTGCAGCATTTTTGGCCGAATTGGTGTGCCGAACACCAGCGCCTAGACCCAATTGCGCGCCGGAATGTTGCTTTACGTGCGTTCGCACAGCAGCTTGGTGACGATCCGGTGCTGATTGCTGGGTCGAGTGGTCGTGCAGTGGCGGTACAGCATCTGATGCAGGCTGTTTTGCAAACACCCCAAGGCAAGGTTTTTCTGCATGGCACAGAGATTCTTGGTTCTGATGTGGATATTGATCTGGTGATGCGCACTCCAAGCCACCCGGGGTTTGCTTTGGTGCGTCTCACGGCGGTATTGTCGCAAATGCCCCCGTCAGAACCGCCTTTGCAACCTTCTTCGGAAATGGAATTTTACCGTGCGGTATTCCGTGCTTCGGGGCAAAGCGTAACACAGGGCGCGGTGCCGTTGAACGTGCACGCTGTGGTTCTGCCCGATCGTACCAGCGAAATTGCCACCACAGCACTTTTGGTGCGCGAAGCCTTTGCTTCTGACCCTGAGTCTGGGGTTGCGGTTATCACGCAGGATACGGATTTTGTCGATAGCCTTGAACGTTGGCTGTTGCGCTGGAACATTGCGGTGGATCGTGTCGCTGGACAACTTTTGCCGCGTATGGCAGAGGGAAGATTGGCGCGCCTAATTCTTGAAATTTGGCGTGAAGGATTGAATGTAGTGCGCTTATTGGCTGTACTGAAGCACCCTCTGGTGCGGCTTGGAATGGCGCGTGGAATGGTGTGGCATCGGGTGGCGCGGTTAGAAGCCGCGTATCTTGAAGGCTACGATGCGCGTAGTGTCGAGCGGATATTTGCCAAGCTTGATCAGGAAGAGTTGGCTTGGCTGAAACCGTTAAAATTTCTTTATAAAAAGCCAAAAAATCAAACTTTTAGTGAATTTTATATATTATGGGAATCGACGTATGTTCTCCTGTGTCGAGATGAAGAGTCTGCTGTACCCGATAGTCGTGCTGCCGAGACTCTAACGAACTGGTGGCAAAGTCTCTCTGATAGTGCAGCCTACCTTCCTAAGCAATCGTTCAGCGTTGCGGATTTTGTCGGATTGGTTGTCCCGATGCTCGAAACTGTTCGTGTGCCGCCACCGCCGCGCGCTATGTACGCGGTCACGGTCTTATCGGCGATGGAAGCGCGCTTGATGCGCTTTGATCGCGTGATCGTGCCGATGATGAACTACGGTGTGCTGCCTGCGTCGCTAGCCCCGGAACCGTGGTTGACTCGTCAGCATTACCGCGACTGCGGGATGCCACCGCCTGAGGAGACGGTTGGTTTGGCGGCGCATGATTTTCTCGAACTGTGCCACCAACCAGAAGTGTTCCTGCTGCGCGCCGAGAAGATCGGGGATGAGGTGGTCGCGACTTCGTCGTGGTGGGAACGTTTTGACGCAGTGTATCGCTTTTGCGTCGGGCGCAGTATGGTTGATCCGGCGCAGAATAAGCTTTGGCAGGCACGATTGCAGGCATTGTTGCAGCCGAGCAACAATGCCAGTCCTGGACGTCCAACCCCGCGCCCGCCCTTAGCAGTGCGTCCAAAAATCCTGCGGGTGACCGAGGTTAATGCGCTGTTCCTCAACCCTTACGATATTTATGCGCGGCGCATTTTGCGCCTCGAGTCGCGTCCGGTGCGGGCGAGTGAGACCTTTGCTCAGCGTCGCGGGATACTGTTCCATCAACTGGTACAAGATTATGTCGCAGCCAAGCCTAACGGAACCATTGCGGAACG
>JABSOH010000065.1 GCA_013216065.1 Alphaproteobacteria bacterium | reverse complement strand
CCCAAACTCCCTCCTCATCGCGTGATGGTGGTGGATAACGCCACTTTCCATAAGCGAAAAGACACACAATCCGCTATTCTCAACGCTGGTCATACTCTGGAATATCTCCCACTATACTCACCTGACCTGAACCCAATAATAAGCCCAGGCAAAGGCTATCAGGAGAAGGATACATTGTTCAATCAATGAATTGTTTCGGGATCAGAATATTTGAATCAAAAATTGTCGTTTAGCTATAGTCCGACGCTTAAGTGCAACTGAGCGCGCAGAGTGGATTCAAGCCATGCGCCCGGTTTGGGATGAGTTTGCTGCAAACATTGGCGTAGCGACGATCGAAGCTGCGTTGGGCCGCGAATAACTAGTCGCTGGAAAGCCTGACCTTTGCCTCTTGTGCCTGAGGTTTGGGTTGTGGGTATGCTCAAGAATTTTGTGGAACGCCTTCGAAGAGGCTCTGTTATCATTCCTGCTGGTCGCGGTGGTGCTTGTCAGTTTCTCGCAGGTGGTGGCGCGCTACGTCCTCAATTCGGCCTGGGGCGAGGCACTCGAGTTGACCGCTTTGTGCTTTGCTTGGATGACTCTGATCGGTATGTCTTATTGTGTGCGCATTGGTGCGCACCTCGGGGTCGATGCCATCACAAAGCTGCTACCCAAGCGGATTTACTATGCCAGTAGTACCTTGGCAGCATTACTGTGTGTGTTGTGGGCAATGCTGTTGTTCTATACCGCATGGTTCACTGGCCTGTTTGGTACGCGCGATCGGGGCGGAGCGCTGGCGTATATTCAAAAGATGCATATGATTGTCCTTGAGCTTGAAGAAATGCCTTTGCAACACTGGATTGCGTATATCATCTTGCCAATCGGTCTTGCGTTGTTTGCCTATCGTTGCCTTGGAAATTGATGATCGGGATCTATATTGCTGCGCGGATCAAGAACCTTCCAGCACAGCCTTTCGCGGGCTGGGGCGAGATGGTCGTCGCAGCTAGTTCCGCAAGCTTTGGTCTGTTTTTAATCGTGATCATCCTTGGCGGTATCTATGGCGGTGTTTTTACCTCCACTGAGGCTGCAGCAGTGGCGGCGGTGTATGCTTTTTTGATTGCCAACTTGATCTATCGTGATATTGGTCCTTTGCAGACCATTCCGTGGCAAAATCCTCACGAATCCTACATTGCCGCCGATCTACGTAATACTTAGAAGATGACTATTGGTTTGCCTCAGAGTTTTTTCCACGCCGAAATCGTGAGGTACTGATCCAGTCGGCGCGCACTACGGTGATGTTGATGTTCATCATCGCGAACACCTTGCTGTTTGCGCATGTGTTGACCACGATGCGGATCCCACAAATTATCACTGAAACCATGCTGAGCATCGGGCTGGAGTGGTGGTCGTTCTTGTTGGTGGTAAACTTTCTGCTTTTACTCGGTGGGCAATTCATGGAGCCGTCGGGTTTGTTGCTGATCGTCGCACCCGTGGTTTTTCCTCTAGCCATACAGCTTGGGATTGATCCGATTCATCTCGGGATTATGATGGTGGTGAATATGGAAATTGGTATGATTACGCCGCCAATTGGTTTGAATCTCTTCGTCACTTCGGGCATCACAGGGATGTCGTTGCCCAGTGTCATCGAATCTGCGGCACCTTGGGTGATGATCCTATTGCTGTTTTTAATGCTCGTGACTTATATGCCGGGAGTCTCGACGCTATTGCCCAACAGCGTGATGAGGCCAGAAATGGTCATGAATTGAACGTATGCCTGTGTTCGCGTAAGGTAAACTTTTGAATTTTTTTGGTGGTGGTTTTGGGCAGGCGTATCAAACACCAACGTCTTTAGGGTTTAAAACCCCAAAAGGGGTGATAAGATCGGCAATCTCGTTGAAAAATCTTCTGTGCTGTCACCCTTAACGCAGGCAGTAAATGGTTCCAGCGACCAGAGCAATCATCCAACAATGCCCCCATCCATTGCAGTAAAACATTGGTACCGAATACAAATAGCGCAGGTGTTGCTGTGCGTCCCCCATGCGGGTATTGTCGCCATCGCCATCAGGTAAGCACCACGATGATGCTATGGCTGATCCTAAATAGATTGATTCAATTCGAAAAGATTTTCCAGATTTTGTTGTATTTGTTTTCTAATGGTCTTTTATTGCGCCGATTTGTATTCAATAGGGTTTGGAGAATGAGGAGGCAGATACGGCACCCAGCTTTTTTGGGGCAATCAATCTTGTTCAACCCATGCCGTAACAATATCAGCATCAATATTTGGTGCTAAACGGTCTGATTGTCTGTAAGGCTTTTCCGATCAAAGAGCCAATGGCGTTAATTCACCCTTTAGCATACCAATCCCGGGAACTATAAGAAATGGTTCTCAGAGGTGTTTAGATGCGTGCTCCTTACGAGATGGTGGACGACATCTCGGGTTTGCGCAGGTGCAAGTTCCAAGTGGGCCAGCAAGACAATTTGTCACAATTTCAAGCGGAACATCATCTTGGGACTTAACAAATACTCATTGTCATATGAAGAACACAGCTGGAATTCGTCAGCACTTTGCAAAAGAGCTCTCAAATACAACAAAATACACGCAAATTCCTCAAATCATCAAGCTTCAACAATTTCTTAAAAATAATCTTCAATATATCAAATTTAATAATCGACAAGGCCAGTATGCACAAGAACCGCGACGATCTCGTAATCACCGTTCAGTATCAAACGAATGTACATTTTGTACAACGGCTCACCCGCCACAATCCTCTCTGTCGTAACTTCTAAAGCCACAGCCCAGCATCGCGCAAATAGCCACAACAAAGAATATTACGCTGCTGATGCACTGGACGGCGCGATGCAGGGTCAGGCAGCATGGTCGGTTTCCTCAGCATGAACAATTAAGCGCGTAAGCTGGTTATCCACCCTCTCGACCACGTCAATCCGTAGCCCTGCAACCAGAAAACTCTGGCCTTCTTCAGGGATCGACTTGGCACGGTGCAACAGCAATCCGGCAAGGGTCGAATAGTTCTCACCATCGGGCAGGTTCAGTTCTAGCTCGCGGTTCAGATTGCGAATCGTCGTCGTGCCCGGTACGCTGTAACTGCCATCGACGTTCAACTGAATTCCTGGCTGTAGAGTATCGCTCTCATCGTCAATGTCGCCAACGATAACCTCCAGAATGTCTTCCAGCGTCACCACGCCTGAAAATCCACCGTATTCATCCACCACAATTGCAAAATGTTCGCGACGGCGACGAAACGCCTGCAACTGTTCGAGCAGGCTGGTGTTTTCGGGAATAAACCATGGTAAATTTGCCAATTGTACCAGATTGATACACTCAAAATCAGCGTTCTTCAGCAACGGCAGCAATTTCTTGGCGTGCAATACGCCGACGATGTCTTCCGCATCGTCGCGGTACAGGGGTAGGCGCGAAAACGGGCATTCCATCATCGTATCAAGGTTATCGGCAACCGAACGATCCAGATCGAGCATGGCCACTTCACTGCGATGAGTCATGACCTCAGAAACATCAATATCGTCCAGATCGAGAATCGAGCGCATCATATCGCTTTCTTGAGCCGAGTCGGTATCCTCGGAATTGTCGTGCTGCATGATAGCACCGCGTAATTCCTCGATGTGGTGGGCAGAACCCTGTGCCGGGAGAGCATCAATGCGCAGTACCAAAAACAGGCTGGAAACCAGTCGATTAACCAAAATCGTGACCGGGAAAAACAACGGCAGCAAACGCATCCACAGCCGCGAGATCCCTAGCGCGCAGTATTCAGGGTGCGCCGAGGCATAGGTTTTCGGCGCGACCTCGGCAAAGAGTAAAATCACTACCGTCATCACCGCCGTGGCAACTGCAACACCGATATCTCCGTACAGGCCGATGAAAATACTGGTCGCCAAGGCTGAGGCCAAAATGTTTACCACATTGTTGCCGAATAACAGCACGCTGATCAACACATCGTAATGATCCATTAAGAACAGAGTGGCCTCAGCACGCTCGTCTCCATCCTGCAAACGCTGCAAAATCCGTGGGCGCGACGCCGCCGTCAGTGCTGTTTCCGAGCCAGATAAAAATGCCGAGACCATCACCAACAGCACAATCGCTACGACATACAATAGCCAAACACCCCAAATTTGGATCACCTAAACCTCCAGGGACGGCTGGATCGCCGCCATAATCTGTCCTTGCGACAGTGCTGAACGCACTACCGCCTGCCCGAGCCTTGCGAGCAACACTAGTTTCAGACCCTGCTGATCTGTTTTTTTGTCATATTGCATCAAGCGATACAAATCTTCTGCCATGGCAGCAAACCCAACATCCTGAACTGTAGTTGGCAGCGCGAACGCATGCAGCAATGTTTCGATCCGCACCACGTCAGATGACGGAATCATGCCTAGTTCTGCCGATAACCGCGCCGCCATCGTCATGCCGATCGCTACCGCCTCGCCATGGATCAGGCGCACTCCATCATATCCCGCCGCCGCCTCAAGGGCATGAGCAAAGGTATGTCCCAAATTCAGCAAAGCACGCCGTCCAGTGCGCTCAGTTTCATCCGCCAGCACGACATCAGCCTTGATACGCACGGCGCGCACAATTAAGGCCTCAAGACGCGACGGCTCGCGGGCGCGAATCGCCTCGGCATGATCCTCAAGCCAGAGCCAAAAATCATGATCTGCCAACAAAGCTGCCTTCAGCACCTCGGCTATACCCGCTGAAAATTCGCGGCGCGGCAAATACGCCAACATCGCCAAATCTGCCAGAACAACGCTCGGTTGATGAAACGCGCCGATGAGATTTTTCCCGGCATGAGCGTTGATGCCAACTTTTCCGCCAACACTACTATCCACCTGCGCCAGTAAGGTGGTGGGAATTTGCACAAAACGCAAGCCGCGCAACAGGCTCGCAGCAAGAAATCCCGCAAGATCTCCGATTACGCCGCCACCAAAGGCAATCACCACGGTATCGCGAGTGATGCGGTCTGCAAGGATTTTCTCAGCAAGCTGACCATAATACGCCAACGATTTGCTGGCTTCGCCTGATGGCACCGCAAAGAGTCGCACTCGTGCGCATGCGCCAAGAGTGTCCGCGAATCCACGCAACACCTCGCCCTCCGCCAGAGTGTCAAACACCGTATCGTAAATTACCAGCCAGTCGTTACCGAGTTTAAGCGGTTTCAGAATCGCCGTAAAATCGAGCGCATTACCGATGACCACGTCGTAACTGCGCCCGGGTAAAGGAATTGAAACCTGTGCCATCATGATGCTTCAGCCTGCAAATACGCCCACAGCGCTTGTTTCACATGCAGCGCGGTATTGATCAGATGTTCGGACTGCCAGGCAACATGAATTGGTGCCTCAGCATAGATCGGCACACGCTGCTGATACAGGGCGTCGAAGGTTGCGCGCGGATCATCCTTATCAATCATCGGACGCTTCGACAATCTCCCCTTGACCCGCGACCAGAGCTGATCTGGAGGAACATCCAGAAAAATACAGTCGGCTTCGCGCAGCAAGCATTGGCGCAAATCTGGGCTGATAAACGTGCCGCCGCCGAGCGCTAAAATCGCCGCGCCGCGCTGCAAAATCTCGCCGATAATCTCAGATTCGATGGCACGGAAGGCAGCTTCGCCTTCTTTGGCAAAAAAGTGGGCAATCGACATCCCTAGACGCTTTTCGATGACACAATCCGTATCCTGATAGCCAAGACCCGACAGCACCGACAATTGCCGTGACAGTGCGCTTTTTCCCGCCCCCATCATCCCGACCAGCGCGATAGGCCGCCCGCGCCGCACCAAGGCAGGTAGCAGTGCCGCAAAGGTGTGGTCACCGTCTAGTGTCGAGGGCGTTAGCTGGTTCATGATGCTAGAAGATGATCAATGTTTTTGAGACTCTCTCCAAGGCAATACGGCATTTGAGTGTAAAAGCGTATCGGTGATTGGTCATGGCGCGAAGTCTTGATATAATAGAGCCGTTCACCATCGCGAAGCGCGATGCTCTATCCACAGGACCTCTATAGCAGAACCCTTATGACAGAGCAAAAATCCTTATACGAACAGGTAGATTCTTATGAAAACAGGCAATAGTGGTGTTTAAATACTTTTTTCTCGGACTGGTACTGTTGATATTGGCCGGAGTGGCCTCAATCGGCTTTCTCGACTTGACTCCGCCAGTAATGATGACCAAAAAAATTCTGACCACGGACTGATGTACGATTTTCGCTCTGGCTTGAAAGCACAACATCCGTGGCCTGTCCTGCTCGGCGTAGGAATGTTTGGGATGGTGGTGTTGATGGGATCAACTCAAGCTCAAAGCATCGATCTCTTGAAGCTGCCGATCATGCCACTGAGTGCGCGCGAAGTCCCGAAGTCACCACCGATGGGAGCCCCGGTGGAAACTCTGCCTGAAACTTTGGTCACCGAGTTTGAGGAAGTCCCAGAGAGTCAAGATGATTTCACTGGGAAACTTGGCATTGCTGAAACCAATCTATCGGTTGCCCTCAAGAGCTTCGGGGCAGCCTACCCTGACAGCTCCGCAATCCCGGCAGACATCTGGCGCGGATCGGATGCGCGCACTCTGCGCCTGCTGATGGGCGGCCTGAAACCTGGGCATGGTCCGGGCTTGAGCATTTTGTTGCGTGATGTCTTGCTGGCTGAGGCTGCGCTACCCATACAGGAGAGCGACGCTAAATTTTTACAAAATCGTGCCATGGGGCTAGCACAGCTTGGTATGGGACGCGAAGCATTACGCTTGCTTGACGCAGCTCCCGATCTTGATGCGCGTAGCCAAAGCCTTTTCGATCAATTACAGCTACGGAACTTCAACCATCAAAGTCTTTGTCCGCGCCCAACACAGCAACGCGAAACCTTGCTGAGCCAAAAGTTGGACATTTTGTGCTTACTGCTGGCGCAAAAGCCTCGCGAAGCCGCCTTGCGAACTCAACTGCTTCAAGAAGTCGCGCCGCAAACCCGGGAAGACGGCTTTGTTATCCTCATTAGTCTGATACTGTTGCAGGAAAGTACGCTGCCGCCAGAAACGACAATCATGCCCGAAGCAATTCACCTCGTACTGGCGCGGTGGGCGAATATCATGCCGCGTTTTCCCGATGGGGCAAGCCTTGCACCAGATGTTGCACGGATGCTGCTAGAGCTGCCCGGCGTCGAGCTTGATACGCGTTTGGACTACGCCGAAACTGCCTATGGTGCCGGATATGCCTCTGTCACCGATGTACAACGCATGCAGCTTGCCATGAGCTTCAGCGCCGTAGAGCGCGAGAACGCGGCACAACTCCTGATGCAATTCCCGTCATCAAAATCCCGTGCTCTCGTCGCGCAGGTGCTGGCAGACAATCCTAGAGGCAGCGAAACCTCTGATATCGTCGAGGCCGCCTTGCAGCACGGTGATCAAGCCGGACTGTATGATCTGATGCTGGATATACTGACCCCGACGCTTAGACGCGGCACATCGGAACAATCATTGCCATTGGCACGGGCGTTTTTGGCGCTTCAAGATTTCCCACGCGCACGACAAGCCCTGCCGAGCAAACCGAGTACTCTACAAGGCTGGCTGCTGAAGACCATCTTAACTAAAGAGGCTGAAGTGCCATTGGTGCAGAATGACATCGACTTTTTACAAAGCCTGATCATCGAGGACGACCAAACTGTAGCTCCAGAGACCGCAAATCCATGGCAGGACTGGTACGATGCCTTTGAGCGTGAACCTGAACGCCGAGCGCAGATTCTGGCACTATTGCCTAGCCTTGGCGTTGCATCACCAATGGCATCAGATCCAACACCGTTTGCTTTGCTAGACGACTCGACCCGCCACGGTGAGGCTTTGTTGACCTTCGCAATTTGGCTTGCTGCACCGAACGTAGCATTGGATGCCGGTCACGCCCGCACTGCCTTGCACGGACTGGAACGACTCGGCTATGGCGCGCTTGCCACGGTCTATGCCGCGCATCGCCTGGCAGGGTTGTTACGCCCGATATCGTGATGTTGGGTGCGGTCGAATTGTTTCTTGAGATGATGGCTGCTGAACGCGGCGTGGCACGCAATACGGTGCTGGCATATCGATGTGACCTCAAGGATTTGCAAAATTTTCTCGGTACGTCTGACCTTGAAACTGCGCAGAACAACGATTTGCACGCTTATATGCGCCACCTGTCGCAATCAGGCATGCAGGCCAGCAGTCGTGCTCGGCGACGGGCGGCGTTGCGACAATTCTATCGCTTCCTCAAATCTGAAAAGCTGCGCGACGACAACCCCGCTGCAACGCTAGAAGTTGCGAAGCCACCGCAAAGACTGCCAGACTGCTTAAGCCCGAGCGAAGTCGATCGGCTCTTTTGCCAAGCCCACAGCCCCGCGAGTCCCAACAAGGAATTTGCCGCACAACGGCTGTTGTGCATGTTGGAGGTTCTCTACGCCTCGGGGGTGCGAGTGAGCGAATTGCTGTACTTACCGTTTCACCTTGGCATCGCCGAAGATGGCCTGTTCGAGGTGATCGGCAAGGGCAATAAACAACGCCTGGTCGCGCTATCACCGCGCGCTATCGCGTGCCTAAAGACGTATCGTGAAACTCTGAAACAAACGCAGGGTAGCACGCTGAAATGGCTGTTTCCATCACGCCTAGTGGCTGATGCAAAGCCTTTAACTCGGCAACGGTTGGGGCAAATATTGAAAGCCCTCGCGCTTGAGGCAGGGCTTGATCCAGCACGAGTCAGCCCACACCAACTGCGGCACGCCTTCGCCAGTCACTTGTTGGAGGGCGGGGCTGATCTTAGAAGTCTGCAAAAACTGCTTGGACACGCCGATATCAGCACAACGCAAATTTACACCCACATCGCTGAGGCGCGGAAACGGCAATTGCTCGAAAGCGCACACCCACTGGCACAGAAACGATAAAAAACCGCTTTAGCCGTAAGTTTTGCTTTTTATGCGTCAAATTTTAGGCGCGCCCAACTGTGAAGGCGTTTTGGCGCTGTCGAACTAGATAGTATAGTCACAAGCCATAGTGTAATGCATCTGATGTGTATAGCGGCAAGGAAAGAAGCGGGGTTTTTGGCGTATCTCGTTGCAGCCAACGTTTTAGATGCAAGAATGCGTTTTCTACAAGATGACGGATTTTGTAGAGATCTTTATCGTAATTGCGTTGATGGCAGAGATTTTTCTTTGGCGGTCCATGCCCCATGGCATTCTCAAGGACATGGTCGGTGTCATAGCCCTTATTAGCCGATCAGATAATCGGGCCCTTCAATCAGGCGGTCTGCCTCTTGACAATCTGCTCTTGTACCTTGTGTAATAAGAGCCCTGATCGGCATACCATGCGCGGCCAGATGCAGTTTTGTGTTGAGTGCGGCTCATCTCCTGATTGCCGCCTCTTGCGCCACAAGCATGAGGATGAACCTTGCAATGGGATGCATCAATCATGAGCCATTCGTATCAGGCTTGTCAATCAGGATTTCTAAAAGCTT
>JABSOH010000064.1 GCA_013216065.1 Alphaproteobacteria bacterium | reverse complement strand
GGATCAATCATTCAACACGTTTTGCTCGTGGACGTCATCATATCAATGGCATTGAAAACTTCTGGAACCCGGCAAAATGGCAGATGCGAAAATTCAATGGTATTCCAAAACAACACTTTGGCATGTTCCTGAAAGAGTGCGAATGGCGATTTAATACTGGTTCACCACAAAAGCTACTTAAAACCTCAAGTCTACTCTCAAATCTCAATCTTAAGTGTCAGCCCCAAAATATTTTGTTATCGCTACCGGACTGACTGCAATGATTTCGGGTTTGGATCAGATGCCTTAACTTCACCAACGAGACCATTTTTACTAAATCGTATGCCATTGCCCGAATTTTTGGTGATGGAAGGTAGCCTCGTCGAGATGGGGATGGCACAGGCCCTGTCGTTGTTTGGGGTCGAAGGTCACGGTAATTAAGATGCAGCACTGTTTTGTAAAGATGATCCTGACAGTGCAGCGGTGGTGAAGACGCAATTTGTGCATGAAGGGGTTGATCTGTTCGAACTGCACCGGGTCACAGTGGTGACATAGGATGCACGGGGTGAATTGAAAGCGGTATAGTCATTTGATTGTTGCAATGGGATGGCGTTATTTTGGTAGATACTGGATTTAATGCCGATGATTATGTTGAGAAAATACTGCCTCGCCTTGCAAATGAGGGCGAGGCAGCGCATTTTGCTGCGATGACAGTGCCAACGGCACATGGCTGTATGTTTGTGATTGGTGGCGTGGTCGGCGGCTACCAATTTGCCCACGTGACGGGTTATCACGCTGAAATCGTGATCCATAATATGCTCGAATGCCGCGATGTTTTTGAGTAATAATATTATACCGATCCAGAACTTGCGCACGTCAGAGAGGGAACTGAGGTCGTCAAGAAACGCCTTGACAAGGCTGCGGTGCACGTAACGGAGTTTACGTTTTTGGGCAATGGCTGTGTCATTGCCGAGCGTCAAATGGCGGGTAAAATAAAATTGGTGACTGATTGTAAAGGACGAGTGCTTGGCGTGGATATTGTTCGTGCCTATGCTGGAGAGTTGATTTTGCAGTGGCAGACGTTAGTAGGGAAAAAGAAGAAAATTTTGGCAATGATTTCGGCTATCGCGCCTATCCGACTGATCAAAAATGTCTAAACGAGTCGCTAAGACAGTACTTCACTCCTGCCCTGTTCTCTAATCGTATCGGGACGGTGGTACGTTTGCCTGTGAGGCTGCCCTAAATTTAAATTACGCAACAAGAATAAATTCTTGCGGGGTAACTTTAGGACTTTAGCTGATTTTTCTCAGCGTTTTGACACTGCTCTTCGGCAGTAATCTGTAAGGAGTCTCCGGGAACTTAGGAGGATTGTTCTTCGCTGGGGATCTTGTCGATTTCTTCATCTGGATCGAAGGAAACTTCATCATCGTCGAGGTAGACATTGTTGTCATAGTTGAACTCGCCTTTTGGAGACACGATGGTGACAGGTTCGCCCCACTCTTTCAATAAAAATTTCCGTCTTTTACGCAAATTGTGCTGTTGCATCTGATAGTTGAGCCGCAAATATGACATGATAAAAGGATCCAAACTGCGAATCAACACCCAGCCAAACATTGCCATGCCATACATAATGACCCAATTGACCGGCTGAAAAAACACCTCCAATGCGGCATCAACGGAATTGTCACCAGTCCAAAACTCCATCCCAACAATGAAACAACCAGAAAGATTCAAATAGGACACGGCCTTGGCTTTGGACTTCTTTTTTGTATCGTCGAGAACGTAGGCCATCATCGAAGGCATCATGCCACCCATCAGTAAAATAAAAGTCGGTAAGAACACCACCGAGATAATGATCGAGAGCACGAACGCTACCGGACTAATGCCTAGCCGCTGGATCAGGCCGCGTTTTTTGGTTTCTTGAGTTTCCTGTTCGGTGCTCACTGGAAAAGACTCCAATAGGATACGTAGCTCAATGTGATGATAGACGCGAGAATACCTGATACCGAAGCACTGATATCGCCACCAATGCGTGCCACCATTTCGCGCAGGTTTTTGAGATTAAAATCGACAAAACCGATCTCTTGCAAAAGACTGGCATATTCTGCTCTGGCAAGATTGAAGTTGACTTGATCGTTCTCAATCATGTTCTTATCCGAGATAATTTGCACGAGATGGTGGATATAGCCTTTTTCTGCTTCTTTCTGCATCTCCTGGCGGATCACACGTCGTACAGAGCGCGAGTGGTGCCGCTTTACGGCAGGTTCAAGCAATTCGCATAATTTGTGGCAAATTCTCGGGAATTCTCGGTTGGGATAAAAGTCATTTTGCAATTTAGTCAAAATTGTGGCCTCGGCCACACAGGCTTCCTCACGTACCGAGTTGATCATATAGCTCCGCACCTCTTTCGAGACCGAGCGCGAGTAGCGGCTTTTCAAGAAGCAGATCATTTGATAGTCGATCAGGCTGTCGACATCGTTGTCGTTTTTAAGGATTGATTCAATGGCCGGAAGCAGGTGATGCGGTTGGTAGACGAAATAGCGTTCAAAACGCTTAGACTGGCAAGGGAGATCATGATTGAATTCGTAAACCAACAAATTCAGACCCTCAATAGGAGATTCCTTGCGCAGTTCCTCAGTATAGCTTTTGAATTGTTCGTAGATTTTGAAATTCCACGCGCTTTTCTTTTCGTTGTCACGGTTGTGCAGTTCAAACCAGAACTCCAGTATCCCCGAACCCATCATCTCGCGGAAGATTTGTCGCGCCTTGTCATTGTGCACAAAGTGTGAAATCAAGCGCGTTATACCGTCGATGGTGGCACAGAACGAACGATAGCGGATGGGTCCGGTATGGTGCAGTGCCAATAAAACACGACCGAGAATTCGATGTTGGTTCTCGACCGAATACCCTTCGAAGTCCTTGATGGCCCTATCGTAATTTAGCGTAATCATGGTTTCCGAAAGGTTGTTTTGCAGCCAATCACGCAAATTCTCGCTCATCGCGACCTTGGTACTAGTATCCCAGTGGGCGTGCATGCCTTTGGCGAGGTCTCGTGCGGTGAAGAAGTTTTGATTATTGATGGTGAACGGCTTCGAGGAGCGTTTGCGGGGGCGTTCTGATTTGAGGCGAAAATTTTGCCCGTTGAGCCAAGTCATCATTTCGGTGGTAGTAGCGCGTTCTCCACGGTCATCATGCAGCATTTTACGCATACAGTTTTCCATGGTGCCGCCGAGTCGAATCTTGGGATCATGCAGTGCCTCAAAGGAGCCGTACATCATTTTCCGAGCGATCAATTCTTCGTCGCTGATGCCCTTGCCAAGCTCGCAACCGTTCAGCATGCTTAAGCTGACCACGCCGAGCGCATAAATATCATCGCTGATGGAGTCCGCGCCTTTTCCTAGAGGTACCGAAAGAGCGGAGTCGATGGTGTCGTATAGTTTGCTTTGCGCCAAGCCTGGCGGCGTTGAGACGCATTCGCCGAGGATGATGCGGCGTTTGAGTTCATTGTAGTAGAACAAATTGTCGAGGTGAATCGCGCGGTGCGTGAGGCGCTGTTCTTCGAACTTGGTCAGCAATTCGATACAGTTCCGCATAAAGATGTTTACGACCGCTTCATCTGTTAATGCGCTGGGTAGGTTCTTGAACGAAAATGGCACTAATCGGCCAGAGTGCATAATTAGCACGGGACATTGGCGGCTTTCCTCCTCCCAATCCAGCACTGACCATGCCGTTGGAGAGAGGATATTCGTATTGGTTTTCGCGAGCATGTTCAGACGATCGATGATGGAAAGCCTTGGGTGCAATTTGGGATCGCAGACCAAACCATGATAAGATTCGTCAGGGTTTTCGTTGTCGACGACTTTATAAGCCATCGCGGGAGCGGCATGAAAATGCGGGATCGGTAACCCAGGATAGATCGTAAAGCGCTGATTGATGGATATCGGCGGCTTGTCGTCAACATCGAGACGATTGTCCTCGGGTAGTTTTTCTTGCACTGCCATGCGATTATCGCGTTCCTAAAGAAAGCTGCTTGGGCTAATTGGGCGTTTCAGCAAATCTCGTTCCACCAGCACTGCTCGGCCTCGCTTACCGGGACAGCCTAAGGGATTTTCTGCCCAAACATAACTGAAAACCGCACCCGAGTCATAGAGGTTTTTGCCTGTAAGATAGAGACACGGTTCAGTCCTGATCAAACGGAGCTTGAAGTACGATAGTATCTTCGCGTTTCGGGCTGGTGGATACGATGCTGATGGGACAATCGACCAATTCTTCGATGCGGATCATGTAGCGTCGTGCGTTTTCGGGAATATCGTCCCAATGTCGCGCCCCTGCAGTAGTGCTTTGCCAACCTGGCAGGGTTTCATAGATCGGCTCGACATCGTTTTGCAAATATGGCGCGGCGGGAAGATAATCGTACCCTTGGCCATGAATGCGATAGCCGACACAAATGTTCAATTCAGGAAGGTCATCGAGGACGTCAATTTTGGTGAGTGCGATTCCTTGAATCCCCGAGGTCTGAATCGCCTGTCGTACCAGCACGGCATCGAACCAGCCACAACGGCGGCGGCGTTGGGTGACGGTGCCAAATTCTGCGCCGTGTTCGCTGAGATAGGCCGCAATCTCTCCGTGGTCTTCGGTGGGAAAAGGCCCTGCCCCGACGCGCGTTGTGTAGGCTTTGGTGAGGCCAAGGATGTAGCCCGATTTCGGGAAACCGCTGCCCGTAATGGCTGTAGAGGCGATAGTATTTGACGATGTCACGTAAGGGTAGGTGCCATGATCAACATCAAGCATCAGGCCTTGTGCGCCCTCGAATAGGATGTTTTTACCTTGTCTATCGGCTTCGTGCAGCACACGCCATATCGGTTGTGCCATCGGCAGCAGCCATTCGGCGACTTCGAGTAGAGATTCTTTGAGCCGTTCGCTGGATACCGCAGGCCAATCTCGGCCACGGCGCAAGCCATTGTGGTAGCGCAGCAGGTTTTCGAGACGGTTGTCTAGCCAGTCGCGATTGGCTAAATCGCAAATTCGGATGGCACGACGGGCAATTTTGTCTTCGTAAGCGGGTCCAATACCGCGTTTGGTGGTGCCAATGGCCTGATCACCACGGGCGGCTTCGCGCAAGGCATCGAGTTCTTGGTGGAGAGGTAAAATCAGGGGAGAGTTTTCCGCGATCATCAAATTGTGCGGGCCGATATCCAGTCCAGTGCGCACAATTTCTTCTGATAACGCCCACGGATCGATCACGACACCGTTACCAATGACCGAGATTTTACCCTCGCGTACGACGCCTGAGGGCAGCAGGTTGAGCTTAAAGGTGCGCCCATCGATCACCAGCGTATGCCCGGCATTATGGCCGCCTTGAAAGCGCACCACTATATCGGCTTGATCCGAAAGCCAATCGACAATTTTCCCCTTACCTTCATCGCCCCACTGGCTTCCTACTACGACAACATTACTCATAATGATCTCGGTCTCTGTTCGAAGAAATTTTTAAGAAGAGGTAAAAGAATGTATTGCACCGTTTCTATAGTAGTGTTGTACGCCGAACTGCGACTCAGGCGTATCGCTAAACACCACTGTCCAACCATCGGCGCGTAGCAGGCGCAATGCTTTAAAATCTGTATTATACGGAATTAAAAGTTTTTTTGTACTAGGACTAGGTTGGCTATTGACCAGCAAATTATTCAAGTTGAGACTCACGCCGCAAGCGGGTTCGGTGTCGGCTTGGTATCGGCCACCACGTCCCAGCGAAGTGTTTTGCCCTTTGGCATATAGGTTGTATGCAATGCCGGTTTTGTAGGTAAAGCCATACTGTTCGATCAAATCGAGTGATAGTAGCACGTCGGGGTGTGATGATCGAATGGTGCTCATTATGCTGCGGAGTTGACCAAATAGCGCATGATCATCTGAAAATGCTTGATGGTGTGATAGCTGCTCTAAGGCATTAGCAGGGTTTGGTGGCAACAACAGCAAAAATTCGAGGACTTTTCCAATCTCAGAGTTAAGCTCACTGTCACGAATCTGTTGTTTTATGCTGCCAATATTGCGCGCAGCCAGAATCTTCTGGCTATTCTCGGGAATATTTGCAATGTAGCGCCGCACCAGTGTTGGTAGCACAAAATCAAGGCAAATATCGCGTACACCAACGCAATGTAGGGCTTCGAGCGCCACCTGTAGGACTTCGACCTCGGCATGGGCATCACCACCAATCTGCTCAAGACCAAGCTGCATATACTGGCGCTGTGGGCGTAAAGCCGTATTCGCGATACGCAAAACATGACCGTAATAGGCCAGACGCAAGGGCCGAGGAGCATCGGAAAGATGATCCTTCGCTAGGCGCACGACCTGTAAGGTGATGTCGCCGCGCACCCCAATGGTGCGGTGGGAAATTGGATCAATAAAGCGAAAGATGTCTTGGGATTTCGGTGCATCGGGTGCTGCGAGCAGAGATTCTTCATATTCTAACAGAGGCGGCTCGACCAATGTGTAATCGAAGCTGGTAAAAGTCGCCATAATATCGACTAAAATTTGATGCGCATGCCCAACTCGGGGCGCGATCAAATCTTCAAAGCCAATCGGGAGCAGGGTTTTGTTGGCGTGACTCATGATGCAAATTTTTCATCACACTGGAAATGGGCGCGAACCCCGGCACGTGCGTTGGAAACGGCCTGAGGCTTAATAATTTCAACCTCAACCTCAATGATACGCTGATCGTTGAAACAGTGGCAAGCGATCCGCTGTGCCAACTGCTCGCAAAGTGGCGTATGTTCCGCCATCAGAAGTTCTGCGAGCGTTTGTGCAAGGGTGGCATAACAAGGGACCCCGTCGGATGCTTCAAAATCACACTGCTCGGCATCAACGGTCAATTCTAGCGTAATCTCAACGGTTTGCGGTTCGGTGATTTCTTCAGGAAAAATACCGAGCCGCGCTGGTAGGCACATGTCATGCAGGCAGAGCGTATAGTGCTTCACAGCAGGACCTCTGTCGGAGGAAATTAGCGTTGTTTTCTGCACATCCTATAGACTACATTGGGAACAAATTCAAAATATCCTTTCCACATGTTTACCCCAGATGAACGATAATTCCACGCTGCCTGTGGGGAATGCCTCGCTGACCCTGCCGTATCTGGACTGGCACTGGCGGCGGTGCAAATACGTCATGGCGGTGGTCAACGCAACACCGGATTCGTTCTCGGCTGATGGATTGTTTCGAGATGCAAGCCCAGAGCCTGAAGTCATCGCGGAGAAATTGTTGGCAGCACTCAGTTCGGGCGCAGACGTTCTTGATATAGGTGCTGAGAGTACCCGCCCGGGTTCTGAGCCAGTGGCGGTGGCGGAACAGATTGCTCGGTTGCGCCCGGTTTTTTCGGCTTTGGCGCAAGTGGTGGCTAAGGTTCCCGAAGGCTGGTGTGTTTCGCTTGATACCTCGGATCCAGTTGTTGCAGAATGGGGTTTGTGTCAAGGCGTGCAGATCATCAACGATGTTTACGGTGGGCGAGATCCTGAATTGCTCAAAGTGGTGGCGCAGCATCGCGGAGAAATAATTTTAATGCATAATTTTTCCCAATCGCATCGCCTTGATGATCATGAAGAGTTGGGATTGAGCTATGCTGCTGAAGTGCAAGAAAACATCGTGACGCAGGTGATTGTGTCACTGCGCGAAAAGGCCATAGTTGCTGAAGAAGCAGGGATTGCCCGGGCGAGGATTTTTCTTGATCCGGGCATTGGCTTTGGTAAAACCGTTGCAGACAATCTGCGTCTGATTCAGGGGGTTGATCGCATCGTGGCCTTGGGATATCCGGTGCTTGTTGGGGCGAGTCGCAAGTCTTTTTTAGGGAAAATACTGAATTTGGGGAGCGGTGAACGGCTTGAATCTGGATTGATGGTCCATGCTCAGGCATTGATGCAGGGTGCACAGATGATCCGGGTACACGATGTCCGTGCGCACCATCGTTTACGGCGTGTCGCAGAAGCGTTATGTCACCCTGAAGAATACGATCATGACTGAACTGGCCTATGCGCTGTCGCTCGGTAGCAATCTTGGTAATCGTGCGGAAAATCTTTGGCAAGCGGTGCAATCCCTTGAAGAGTTCGGTCATCATATCCACACCTCGCGAATTTATAAGACCGCGCCGATGTATATTTCTGAGCAGCCGATGTTTTTGAATATGGCGCTGACCTTCGTATCCTTCCATGCCCCTTTAAGCTTGTTGCGATGTTTAAAGACTTTGGAGCAGCAGTTAGGACGCCCAGAGGGCATTCGGCATGGCCCACGGGTGGTGGATATCGACATTATTTTGTGCGCAGATTTGATGATCAACATCGAAGGACTGACGGTTCCGCATCAGTTTTTTTATGAGCGCGATTTCGTTCTGCGTCCCCTTGCCGAGATTGCTGGCGATTGGATTGATCCGCGTAGTGGTGCCAGTATTGCTGAGCTTGGAGCGATGATGCGGTCCGATGAGGTGCAGTTGTATAATTCGGTAGAGAAGGAAGGTTCTGAACAATGACTAATATCGTGATCGTTACGGCAGCGCGTACCCCGCGGTAGGCAGCTTTGGTGCTTTTGCGCAGACCCCGGCGTGACAAGCGGCGATGCAGGCCAGCATTCCTGAGATGGTCACCGCGTCACAGATCAACCAGTTTTTTTGTAGTTCGGGTTTGCGTATAATTGTTTTGGTGGCGCAGTTTGACAGCGAAGGAGAGTGATATTGTGGTTGCAAGTGGGCAGGAATCGATGAGTTTTGGGCCGCATTTGCTGTATCGTGAAAATCCCGTCCGAGGCGGCCCTTGGGGACTGTCACGATAATCGGCTCATCAAGTACTGAGCCAAGTTATTCGACTGTGTGGACTGGCGGAGAAACTTTTAATCTAGACATGATAACTGCCCAAAATACTTAACCTCAAATTCTTCATTAACTCCCCCAAAAAAAGCGTCTTAAGCTCAAAAACACCTCTCAGGATAATGAATCACAAATCAAACAAAAATCATAGTAAATAGAGGTGTCCAGATAAAAGGCGAATATGACCTATAACATAACGCGATGGATCAATGCCCAAAGTTCTTCAATAAAAAAATACATTAGAAGTCAAAGAGAGATAAAAAAATAGCAACAGGAATAATCATTTCCAAATATGTCAGCTAATTTTTTTGCTTTGATTTTAAGTGCTTACACTCAAACTCAAATGGCCTAAAGTCTCATCTCTTTTCGATTTCTTCTATCACCTTAAATTTAGACTTTTCTAGAGAACGAAAATAGCTAATGGTAAGAAACCAAGTGAGTGAAATGACCACCATAGGAATAAGAATCATAGTAGTCTTCTATATTAGTAGGACCCATAAGAACCACCCCAGCAGAAATCAGAGAGAGATATGTTGCTGATGATCGCTGACGTCTACCTTCATTAAATACAAAAAAATACGGTTGATGGAGGTGTCCATGTGTATCTATCCAAGTGCGCATGGCAGACAAATCATTGATCTTGATGAAAGTGGTGTTGCCGATGATCTGCCGGGTACCCATGGATACCCGGAACGTGGCAAACGGTGTGATGGCATTTTGGATTGGCGAGCCAGGGGGCGAGTGAATGTC
>JABSOH010000063.1 GCA_013216065.1 Alphaproteobacteria bacterium | reverse complement strand
CTGCGTGACGGCGGAAAGCAATGTTGGATCCTTTTTAATTGTTAATTTGTTAACCAATATAAATCGCTCATTCTCCTTCTTCACAAGTGAATCATCAATCACCAGCTTGCAGACCCACCCTTTATAGGTCCTGAGCCTAGTCAAAGACAAAGCAGGCCCTGCATCAAATCTGGCCAACTGAAACAAAACTAAGGGGCAGAAAAGGCTTCTGACACTTCATCAAAACATACGAAGCCAAATACTTAAAGGCCTCGCTATACCCCGCAAAAAGACCGCAATGAGCCAATGACATTTTTTGATTTCCCGGCAGAACATTGGCAAAACATCCGCACCAGCAACCAGATCGAATCAACATTCAGCACCATTCGCCACCGCACCAAACGTGCCTAGAGATGTCTCACCAGAGATAACATGCTGCATATGATGTGCAAGCTGATCCAGTGTGCCGAACAGAAGTGGAGAAAAATACGTAGAATCAACCAAAGATAATCAGGCCGCCGCATAATTTCAACAACTCAAACACCAGATTTGACAATAATCCTAGGCATGTCAAAGGGCGGATTAACGCCATTGGCACTTTGATTGGAAAGACCTTACGGACAACCAGATTATTTAGCACCAAATATTAACGCCGATATTGTTACAGCATGGGTTGAACAAGATTTATTGCCCGAACTCCCTGAACATTCTGTCATCAATCGTCGTACTTTCTTCCTTGCTTTTATCGGCAAAATTGCGTAACTGTCGCAACCATTCAACACCCTTGTGGCTGAAGAGCGAACACATTCATAAATTCAGTCGCTGGTTTTTGTTGTCTCGGCTCTCAGTGCATTCGCTCTTTGGGCTGGAACCAAAACTATCCATAAGGAACCATCATGGCTTGCTACGAAACAGTCGTACTCGCACGGCGCGAAATCTCTCCTGCACAGTTTGAAACCTTGCTTTCGGGGCTTGAGACCTATCTCAAGGACAATACTGCCAAAATCTCGCGTAAAGAAAATTGGGGCTTGCGTCCTCTGGCGTATAAAATCCGCAAAAGCTCGAAAGCCTACTACGGCCTGCTTAACTACGATGCCTCCAAAGAACTGGTGCACGAATTCCAATGCCGCATGAGCCTTATGGAAGACGTGGTGCGTGAATTGACCGTGACCACCAAAAATTTGCCAACCGAGCCAAGCGAAGTCGTTCGCGGACGCGACGACCGCTAAACACTGCATATACTGAGAGTTCACCATGAGAAAACAACGGAAATGCCCGCTTTCGGGTGACAATGCCCCAGCAACTGACTACAAAAACGTTGATCTGTTGAAGTCCTTTACCAGCGAGCGCGGTCACATCGTGCCTAGGCGAATTTCAGGTGTTTGCCCAAAGAAACAACGCGAACTTGCTTTGGCAATTAAACGCGCACGCTATCTCGCTTTGCTGCCCTACTGCAACAATTAACGAAAGAGAAAACCATGCATGTGGATATCATTCTACTCGAACGCGTTGCCAAGCTAGGCCAGATGGGCGACGTGGTAAGTGTTAAGTCGGGTTATGCCCGCAATTTCCTGATTCCACGCAAGAGGGCTTTGCGCGCGACTAGGAGCAACAAGGCCGACTTTGCCGAGCGCAAAGTGCATATTGAGGCGCAAAACCTCGAAAATCGCACCGAAGCCGAGAAAATTGCCGAGAAAATTGCTGACAAGCAGATTGTTCTGATCCGCCAAGCCAGTGAAAGTGGCCAATTGTATGGCTCGGTCTCGGCGAAGGATATTACCGATGCTCTTGGGCGAGAAGGCCTTGCCATCGAGCGCCGTCAGGTTCAGATGAACAACCGTTTCAAGATGTTAGGGATTTTTAACGTAACGATCACACTACACGCTGAAGTGAGTTGCACGGTCAAGATGAACATTGCCAAGTCTGCGGGCGAAGCCAGCCAGCAATGGACACGCTATCAGAACGGCGAGTCGGCATTAATGACAGCGACAGAAGAAGAGATCATCGAAGAGCGCAGGCTTCGACCGAACAAGTTTCGCTGATTGATCGTTGACCCTACCGATGGGTGAGATCAGATTTCTTCTCGGTCTAGCCTTCTTGGTGAAATCGGTGTATAAGTTCAGGGTCAGGATAGATATCCTTAGGCGATGATGAACGAAAACGAAGATACCCAAACACTAGGAGCAACGGTACCGCATAACAGCGATATTGAGGCTGGGATTATTGGCGCGGTCTTGCGCGACAACAGCAAGTTCAGCGACTTATCGCGCTTGCATCCGGAAATGTTCTATGTCCCAGCGCACAGGAAACTCTGGGAAATAATTCAATATCAGATAGATAAAGGTAACCCGGCAACTCCAACGACCCTAAAGCATCAGGTCGATACCCTGTCTGAACTCGCGGGATTTGGCGGCTCGGAATACTTAGCGCGACTCACTTTCGAAGAGTTTTCGATTATCTCACCCAAGCGTTATAGCGAAATTCTCGTTGATCTATATCACAAGCGCGAGATCATCGACATTTGTCAGGACAGCATACACGAGGCCATGGATCGCGAGCTTAATGATAGCGCACACGAGATATGCAACCGCACTGAAAGTCGTCTGTTTAATCTCGAATCCGCCAATAGCCAATCGCGCACCTATTCTTTGAGCGAATCCTCAGCATTGGCTCTTGACGAAATTGGTTTGATTGTCGATGGCAAGGCCGATACAGGCGTGCCAACCGGGTTTTCTAATCTCCAAAATGTCATAGGTGGCTTGCGTCGCTCTGATCTGTTGATCCTTGCGGCACGTCCCAGTATGGGAAAGACCTCGCTTGCAATAAACATAGCGTTCAATGCCGCAAAATTTTTCCACAATAAGCGACAAGACCTAAAATACGATAAATCGGTGCTGTTTTTCTCGCTAGAAATGTCGGCGCAACAGCTTTCAACACGCATATTATCTGATCGTGCCGGGATCAAATTTGAAAAACTGCGTCTTGGCACCCTGAACCATAAAGAGTTCAACCAATATTTGAGTACCCAAAAAGAATTGGCCCCTTACCCATTATATATCGAAGAAAATCCTAACGTGACTGTTGCTGAAATGCGTGCAATCATGCGCAAGGTCTCGCGCAATAAACCGGTAGGGCTTGTCATCTTGGATTATCTGCAATTGTTGAGTTCGCAGGATCGCCGCCGAAACGATAACCGTGTGCAGGAACTTTCAGAGATTACCCGAGGGGTGAAGTTGCTGGCGCGGGAATTTGATGTTCCGATCATGGCTTTGTCTCAGCTTTCAAGACAGGTTGAAAACCGCGACAACAAAACCCCCAACCTTGCCGATTTGCGCGAGTCTGGCTCAATTGAGCAGGATGCAGATTTAGTGATGTTTATCTATCGTCCGGAATATTACCTGAAGGCTCCAGAACGCAAAGACGTCGAAAGCAACGAGGCTTTTGGTAAACGCCAAGAGCAATACGAAGAAAACGTCGATAAATTACGCGGTATTGCCAAGATTATCATCGCCAAAAACCGGCACGGCGCACCTACAACCGTAGAACTGCGTTTTCACGAAGAGTTAATTCGATTTAGCGATCCAGAATTTCGTTATCAAAACCTCAAAGGCATCCCAAATGACGGTTAGGCGATGGACGGATTTATCCCCCTCCCCCAATTGAGCGTCAACACCACTGCTATCGTCGAGAATTGGCAACGGTTTGTAGCACTGGCACCAAATTCCGAAGTCGCCAGCGTGGTCAAATCGGACTCATATGGCCTCGGCGCAGTACGTATCTCGCAGGCGTTGTTTCAAGCTGGTTGCCGAACATTTTTCACCGCAACCGTTCCCGAAGCCATAGAACTCCTCACCGCCCTTCCCGATGAGTCTTGTCTCAGCATCGCCTCCCTTAGCGGATTTCACCTTGCCGAGCGACCGGATTATCAATGCTACCCGCAATTGCTGCCGATTTTAAACACGCCTCAACAGATCCAGCAATGGCGCAAGAACACTGCCCTGCACCACCGCGAGGCCTATATTCATGTCGATACCGGGATGAACCGTCTCGGGCTCCGTTTTGAGGAATGGAGCGCAATGCACCCCGACATCAATTTCCCCGTGCGCGCGGTAATGAGTCACCTCGCGAATGCCGACGAAGCAGATTCGGAATTTGCCGAACAGCAACGCGAGCGACTTTTTGCTATTCAAAACTTCCCGCTCTCGCTGGCCAATTCTGCTGGCAGCTTTTTGGGCGAACACTTTCACGGCGATTTACTGCGCCCCGGCGTTGCACTGTACGGCGGCAATCCGATTCCCCACCGAACCGATATTGCCCTCAGCCAATGTTTAACTCTGGAAGCTCGAATACTCCAAATTCGCACTGTAGCCGCCGACGAATCCATCGGATACGGGCAAAGTTATCGCTGTCACCGCGAAAGCCGCATTGCCACGGTGGGTATTGGCTATAACGACGGCCTCCCGCGCGTGCTGGGTAATCACCCCAATTTTTGCGGTTGGTGGGGGCAGTACGCATTGCCCATCCGAGGCCGAATTTCGATGGATAGTCTCGCTCTCGACATCACCGATATTCCCAACATTACGCCCGATGCTCGCGTCAGCTTCCTGAATCAATCTCAAACCCTTGATGATCTTGCCAAAGCCTGTAATACTATCCCGCATGAAGTGTTAACCAATTTCGGCGGACGAATCCGGCGCGTACATAGCCGCAATTAAAGTCAGAATGTCAAATCCCGGGTTATAGCCTGTGGATTGCTGTTCCGTGGCTTCGATTGCCAATTTAAGAATATTAGGGAAATAGCCGGATGTTGCCCCTCACGTTGTCGTTCACCTTACTGCGCACCATTGGGGGCAACAGTTGGAAGATGATCGAGGACATCGGCAAGATTTTTCGCTTTACCCTCCTCAGCACCCTAGCAATTTTCCAGAAACCGTTTTACCCTGACCTTCTGCTGCACCAGTTGATCAGCGTCGGATACTATTCCCTACCCGTAGTCGGCTTGACGACGCTGTTTTCCGGCATGGTGATGGCCTTGCAAACTTACAGCGGTTTTTCAGGCATTGGGGCTGAGTCTACCCTGCCGCGAGTCGTCAGCATTGCGATTGTGCGCGAGCTTGCTCCTGTATTAGCGGGCTTGATGCTGGCAGGCCGGGTCGGTGCAGCCATAACCGCTGAACTCGGCACCATGCGTGTGACCGAACAGATCGATGCCATGCAAACCCTTTGCATCAGTCCAGTGCGCTACCTGATCGTGCCGAGGGTTCTTGCTTGCACGCTCACCTTGCCAGTCCTGGTCGGGCTTGGCGATAGTCTCGGCATATACGGCGGCTATTTGATTGCGGTCTACAAGCTCGGGCTAAACCCGGTAAATTTCATCGATCACGTACTGGACTCCTTACAGTGGATCGGGATTCTCTCCGGGTTATGCAAAGCCGCCGCATTTGGCTTCACCTTGAGCATTATTGGTTGCTACTTTGGCTTTCACTCACGAGGAGGAGCCGCAGGGGTTGGCATTGCAACCACCAATACCGTCGTAGTTTCCTCGATTTTGATCTTGACACTCAATTTCATCATCACCGAAATTTTTTTCCGGCTGCAATAATGACTCACACGATCACTATGGAGCATATTGCCAAGGCTTTTGGCAGCAATCGGGTCTTAGCCGACTTCAATTTGCACGTCGACGAAAGTTGCTCGTTGGTGATTCTCGGCGGTTCTGGCTCTGGAAAGTCTGTATGTCTCAAATGTTTGCTTGGCTTGCTTGAACCTGACATGGGTACCGTCTCCATCAACGGTATACGCATAAATGGCATGAGCCAAAAACAGCGCATGAGGCAGATCGGACAGATCGGCATGCTGTTTCAAAATGCAGCTCTGTTCGATAGCCTGTCCGTGTGGCGCAATGTCGCTTTCGGCCTCATCGAAGGCCAAGGCGTCGATCCGAATAAAGCCTATGGGATTGCACTTGAGAAACTCGCGCAGGTTGGACTGGAAGAATCCGTCGCAACGCTGCTGCCGAGTGAGCTTTCCGGCGGCATGCGTAAACGCGTTGGTCTGGCGCGTGCCATCGCAACCGAGCCAAAAATTCTGTTTTTTGATGAACCAACTACGGGCCTTGATCCAATCATGGGGCAGGTGATTGATCAACTGATCGTATCCTGCGTCAAAGAACTCGGAGCAACGGCGGTGACCATTACCCATGACATGCAGTCCTTGCGCCGTATTGCCGATGAGGTCGTAATGCTCTGCCACGGCCGCAACATATGGCAAGGCCACGTCAGCGAAATAGATACCACCGATAATCCCTACGTGCGACAATTCATCAAGGGTTCAGATCAAGGCCCAATCAAAATGCCCATCTTGAATCTCGGCGCGAAGGAGATACACAGTGCCTAAGGTTACGGCAAAACGCTATGTATGTCGTGAATGCGGTAGTGCGCATTCCGTCTGGTCAGGGCGTTGCAACGACTGTGGGAACTGGAATAGCCTTGATGAGAGCGACAGCAATTTAGGTCATTTCAGCAAGAACCTAGAACCTAGGAAAAAAAGCTTTAAAAATAGTGGAATGATCGTTCGAAAATTGTCAGACGATATCACCCCAGCACGATTCACGCCAGTAGGAATCGCGGAGTTCGATCGTGTACTTGGTGGCGGTATCGTGGCGGGCGCGACGGTGTTGATCGGTGGCGATCCGGGAATCGGCAAATCCACACTATTATTGCAGGCGGCCAGTCTGTGCAGTCAGCATAGTAAGGTGTTGTACATTTCCGGTGAAGAATCCGTCGAACAAATCCTGCTGCGCGCCGAGCGTCTGTCCGAGCAGTCGCAGCACCTCAACGTCGCCACTGAAACTTCAGTGGAAGCCATCGTTGATGCCTTGGCTACTCTGAAACCGGACTTTGTGGTGATCGATTCAATTCAAACCATGTACCTTGCCGGTATTGAGGCTTCGCCGGGTACTGTAAGCCAAGTCCGTGCTTCAAGTCACTTACTGATGAGCGCAGCAAAGAAATATGGCTTCAGCCTAGTTCTGATCGGGCATGTGACCAAGGAAGGCGCGATAGCCGGTCCGCGTGTCCTAGAGCACATGGTGGACACCGTGCTGTATTTCGAGGGTGAGCGTTCCCAACATTTTCGTTTGTTGCGTGCAGTTAAAAACCGTTTTGGCGCTTGCAATGAGATTGGTGTGTTCGAGATGTCTTCGAATGGGTTGCGTGAGATCGCAAACCCCTCGGCATTATTCCTTGCTGATCGTGAAGAAGCGATTTCCGGCACCTGCGTTGTTCCTGCCCTTGAAGGAACACGACCAATTTTAATTGAAATTCAATCCCTTGTAGCACAAACACATTTCGCTTCTCCACGCCGAGCAGTCATCGGTTGGGATCAGCAACGCCTCGCTATGATCATCGCCGTACTCGAAAAACGCTTCGGTTACAACTTTGCCGAACAAGACGTCTATCTCAACGTCACTGGCGGTTATCGTCTCCAAGAACCCGCTGCTGATCTTGCAGTGGTGATTGCCCTGATCTCTTCGCTCGGGAATTACGATGTTCCAATAAACCTCGCGGCCTTTGGCGAGGTCGGATTATCCGGTGAAGTTCGCGCCGTGCCACAGCCGGATATTCGCCTGCGAGAGGCAGTAAAATTGGGTTTTCAAGAAGCTATCCTGCCAAAACAAGGAACCCAAAACTCCGATAAACACGGGCTACATTGCACCCTCTGCAATGATCTCACTCCCCTTATTCGCCGCTTCCCGCCGCCGCTTGGGGCTAAGAACGCTGCAAAATTCTCCACCCACAGTAGCGCAGCCTAATTAACCGACTATGCCGAACGATTTTCCACTTTTCGACGTTTTGGTGATCGGAATCGTCGTGTTTTCGTTACTAATCGGGTTGATGCGCGGACTAGTACACGAATTGCTCTCGCTGCTCAGTTGGGGCGGCGCGCTCGTCGTCGCATGGTTCGCATACCCCTACGTTGCCGTATGGCTGCATGCATGGTTACCGAATATCTTTCTGCGCCAAGTCGTCGGCGGAGTGTTGGCCTTCATCGTCTCAGTCATCGCGTTTGGTTTTGCTTCAAGCGCACTCAGCAAAATGGTCAACGTCATAACACGCGCGACCGATCGTGCTTTGGGCGGTATATTTGGCTTATTGCGCGGCTACATCATCGCATGCTTACTGTTCGCCTTCGCCTTCTGGATATGGGAAGATCGCACCCCTCTAGCTTTCCTCAACGAAGGCAAAACGCGCCCCTTTATCGCTATCGGCGCTAAGGAACTCGTACATCTGCTCGCAAGTTACGAAAACACACCCCTAGTATTGCGTTTACGCACGATCACCGAAACGGGCAGTAACGCTCTCGAACTGCATCAAAAATTGATTACCCCCCAAACGCAAGAAAGTACTGTATCCCCGCCCGAGAAAGGATATAAAGCCGATGAGCGTGATCAATTAAACGACCTTTTTGAGCAACAACAATAACCAATCTCAACCATGCCCACAACATCCCAAGGCCACCCACAACTGTTGATCGACGAAAACGGCAGACCTAGGGAAGAATGCGGGGTTTTTGGCATCATTGGGCCAGAGAATGCTGCCTCACTGACCGTTTTTGGTTTGTACGCACTGCAACATCGTGGGCAAGAGGCCTGTGGAATCTTAACCTTTGAAGGCACGAACGAACAGGAGGTTCCCAAAATTCGCAGTGCCCGGGGCATGGTTTCGCACGTATTCGGCAATCGCCACAAGCTGAAAGCCATGAGCGGAAATATTGCCGTTGGCCATGTCCGCTATGCCACTAAAGGACCTAAGAACGACGTTAATGCTATCCAGCCGTTTTACACTATCAACAAAAGTGGCAGCTTCGGTCTCGCCCATAACGGCCAATTTACCAATTCCCTCGCTATTCGCAAAACTGCCATGGAACGGAATTATTCGTTCCGTTCTAACTCCGATTCCGAAACCGTGGTTGGCGCAATTTCTATCAGTCACAAACCCAGCTTGCTTGAGTGCATTCAAGAAGGCATATCCCATATGCGTGGTGCTTTTGCTTTGGTCATTGCAACACCTTACCAGTTAATCGGTATTCGTGATCCCAATGGTATTCGTCCACTGGTGCTAGGAAAATTGCGCGATGGCAATGGTTTTGTACTCGCTTCAGAAAGCTGTGCACTCGACATCATCGATGCCGAGTTGGTCCGCGATATCGTTCCCGGTGAAATGATCATCATCAATAAGCACGGCCATAAATCGCACTTCAATTGTGGTGAAAACGCGCGTGCGCGCACCTGCATTTTCGAATACGTCTATTTCTCTCGCCCGGATTCGATCCTAGATGGGCGACATATCTACCAAGCGCGTTACAACATGGGCCTGCAGATGGCTGAACAGGAACTTGCTAAACGCACAGACGGGTTACAAGGCGACGTTGTGATATCGGTACCTGATTCTGGTAACCCCGCCGCGCTGGGATTTGCGAAGGGATTAGGCCTTGATTATCAGATGGGGGTTATCCGCAATCATTATATCGGGCGCAGCTTCATCGAACCGACACAGCACAAGCGTGAAGAAAAAGTGCGCTTGAAGCACAGCCCGAACCGTGC
>JABSOH010000062.1 GCA_013216065.1 Alphaproteobacteria bacterium | reverse complement strand
ATTTTTGGGCGCTGGCTTTATTTAGCCAAAACGACTACGCTGCAGCAGGTTTTCCGATGCTGCCGAATACCCATGGCGTGGTGGTCACTAAGCGGCACATTCTGACCTACACTGCGTTGCTGTTCCCCATCGGTTTGTTGCCATATGTGCTTGGGACGGTTGGTGAAATTTATGCCTTAGCAGCATTGGTGCTTGGGGTGGTATTTTTGCAGCGCGCTTGGCGATTATTCCGGGCTGTGGATACGACGCAAAGCGCGCGTGGGCTGTTTAGTTTTTCGATCGTCTATTTATTTGCGTTGTTTGGTGCTTTGCTATTGGATAAATATGCGTTTCTGGCTTGGGGGATGTTTTGATGACACCGGAAGAACAGCGCGTCTATCAGGCGCGCCAAAAACGTAAAAACACGGCGGTTGCGCAGGCGTTGGTGGCTTTTATTATTGTGGTGTTCCTGATCACGGTTCTAAAGTAGAGTGCCGACGTGAGCGTGGTAACTCCAGACCTTGCTGGGCGCAATCGTCGCCTTCTATGGATCATGGTAGCGTTGGTCGTCGGGATGGTCGGGGTCAGCTATCTGAGCGTGCCTTTATATCAATTATTTTGCCAAGTGACGGGTTGGTCTGGCACGCCGGGGCGGTACTCCGCCGAGGACCGCGCAGAACTTGAACGGATCGTGCCGGGTGTTGGGCGCATGTTCACGGTACGTTTTGATGCCAACACCAACCGCAACATGGCGTGGGACTTTGCTCCAGTCGTAAAGAGCATGGATGTCGAACTTGGGCAGCAGTATCTGGCGTATTATCGCGCGACGAATTTGATGAGTACTTCGACGACGGGCACTGCGACGTTTAATGTTACGCCGTTGAAATTGGGTCGGTACTTCGTCAAGGTCGAGTGTTTTTGTTTCACGGAGCAGACCCTAGGTGCAAAGGAAAGCGTTGAAATGCCCGTGAGTTTCTATATTGACCCAGCGATTCAAGATGATCCGATATTGGATGATGTGAAGGTTGTGACCCTGTCGTACACGTTCTTTCCACTCATTTAAGGTGAATGAGGTTGAAGAATAGCGGTTTTCTTTGTTGTGATTCGACGGTAGTATAGCAACAGGATTTATGTAGGCTTAGCGGTCTGTGTTGGTTGGTGTGCGGTGATTGAAGGGGAGTGCCGATGAGTGCTGGGATCCGTGATGTAGAACACGACTATCATCTGGTGAATCCGAGTCCTTGGCCGGCGACGGGTGCGTTTAGCGCACTGATGTTGGCGTCGGGCTTTCTGGCGTTTATGCACCCGTCGTATTTTGGCGGTGATGCGGTTAAAAGCTTTGGGGCATGGGTATTCGCGCCGGGCATTATCGGGATTTTGTTCACGATGTTTGTCTGGTGGCGCGATGTCATTGCGGAGGCTCTTCAAGGAGACCACAAGCCTGTGGTGCAACTCGGGATGCGCTATGGCATGATGCTGTTTATTGTTTCGGAAGTGATGTTCTTCGTGGCATTTTTCTGGGCATTTTTTGATGCCAGTCTGTTCCAGAGTTGGCCGCCCACGGGGATCGAACCAGTTAACGCTTGGGACTTGCCGCTATTGTTAACCTTGATCCTATTGCTGTCTAGCACCACGGTGACTTGGGCGCACCATGCTGTTACCGAGCGGGGGAAAAATCCCGATGTGACTATGGCGTTGGGTCTGACGGTGTTGCTCGGGATAATTTTCACAGTTCTGCAAGGCTACGAGTACTCGCACACCACGTTCGGTTTCACCGATGGAATTTTTGCTTCGACCTTCTATATGGCGACGGGTTTCCATGGTTTCCACGTCTTGATTGGCACTATCTTCCTGTTGGTGTGTTACCTGCGTGCCAAGCGCAAGCAGTTCAAAACCGATCATCACTTTGGTCTTGAGGCCGCAGCGTGGTACTGGCATTTTGTTGACGTGGTTTGGCTGTTTTTGTTTATCTGTGTCTATTGGCTGAGCGCGATTTAGTGAGGATGCCTATGCTGTGGTGCGCAGTTTTTGTCTGCCGACGTGTGGTTTTTATGCGTAAGGCGGGAACATGAATCGTCCGCTCTATCCGGCGGTGTCGCCCTTTCGGGTTGCACTACGCAAATGCTGCCCAAGATGTGGCAAGGGCAAGCTGTTTCAGCGCTTTTTGAAAATTTCATTGCGCTGTGATCATTGCAATTTGAACTTGGAAAATGCTGATTCCGGTGATGGTCCGGCGGTGATCATTATTTTGATTTTGGGTTTCCTTGTTGTGGCGCAGATGATGGCGCTTGAGCTTGCTTACGCGCCGCCAATGTGGGTGCATATCAGCGTGATGACGGTGGTGTGTCTGACCGGAGCGTATATCATGTTGCCGTTTTTCAAGGGCCTGATGGTTGCGTTGCAATACCGCACCCAATCCGGCGATTGAGATGGCCACCGGATCGAGGATTAGATGACGATGTCGCGACATTTTGCGCCCTCGCTGGCGATGACGATCTGTGTCGTTCTGGCGAGCGCGGTTCTGTTGGGTCTTGGGACTTGGCAGGTGCAGCGTTTGTTTTGGAAGCAAGAACTGATCGCGCGTTATCAAAATAACACTGCCACCCCACCAGTGCCGTGGGCAGAGTTTGAACAACGTCTGGCTTTTGATGATATCGCGGCGGCAGAATTCACTCGAGTGCAACTGAACGGGACGTTTCTGCACGAGCATGAGTTGTACATGACCGGGCGTTCGCGGATTGGTGAGCCGGGATTGCACGTGCTCACGCCATTGCAACTCGATCAAGGTGGTGTGATCATGGTCAATCGTGGTTGGATTGCGGTAGAGTATCGGGATCCGGCAACTCGCGCTGATGGATTGTTCTCTGGCACGGTTGCACTGACTGGGCTGTTTCGCCTCGCCCGTCCAGTAGCAGGGGTTCGTGCTGCAATGCTGCCTGAAAACGATGTGATCCAGAATACTTGGTATACGCTTGATTTGCCGATGATGGCAAACCACACTGGGCTCGACCTCGAGACGAACTATTATGTCATGGATGCGCGTGAAGGCGCGCCGCTACCCTACGGACACCAGTGGCAGTTGCGGATACACAACAGCCACCTTGAGTATGCGATCATTTGGTATACGTTGACGTTGGCCTTGTTGGGAATTTACATTGCCTTTGGTATAAAACGTGCGCGGGAGAAAAGCTCATGAGTTATGCTAAACTGCAACAGGGATTCCGCGAGGTGATATTGCTGCGTGAATCGTTGGCTCTGTTAGAGTGGGACTCGGCGGTGTTGATGCCTCATACAGCGGCGGCTCGGCGTGCCAAGCAGATGGCATGCCTAGAAGCGGTATCGTATGACAGGTTGCAATTTCTGGCTGAGGAGATTGCATGCAATGGTGTAGAGGATTGTCCAGAGGATGCTTGGCATCAGGCCAATCTGCGCGAGATGCGTCGTCAGGTGAACCATATTCTGCTGGTGCCGAAGGATATTCAGGTGCGTCTCTCCGAGGCCAAGCAAATTTGCGAGATGTGGTGGCGTTCGGCACGCAAGAGCAGTGATTTTTCGTTGGTTGAACCGTATTTGAGCGAGGTTGTGAGCTTGAGCCGCGAAGCGTTGGCGGCGCAGGCTGAGGGTTTGGGGGTTTCGATGATGGATGCGGCGATAGCGGCCTTCGAGCCGGAATTGCCTGCGGCGCGGGCTGGGCGGTTGCTGAAGGAGCATGCTGCTTTTGTGCGCGGATTTTACCCGATTGCGCGAGAGAAAGCCGATAAACGTTGCCGCGATCACCCGGGTTGTTGGCAATTGAGTTTGAGCGAGCAGGATCGTCTGTGTCGTGAGATGTGCAGTCGGGTTGGCCTACCTCTCGAAGCCAGTCGGGTTGATGTCAGTGCGCACCCGTTTTCTTTTGGGTATCCTGACGATTCCCGGATCACGGTACGGTTTGATCCCGATCGGGCGCTTCTGGCTCTATCGGCGGCGATACACGAAACCGGACATGCGGTTTACGATATCCAACTGCCCTCAGCGTGGAACACGCAGCCCGTTGGGCAGTCGCGTGGGATGTTGCTGCACGAAAGCCAATCGTTGACCATGGAGATGCAGGCTGGGCGCAGCAGAGAATTTTTGCAGTGGCTGACGACCTATATTCAGCAAAACTATAATAGCGACATAACTCTTGAAGCGATACTGGCCGAAAGTTGGCGTGTGACGTCTAGTGCGATTCGGGTTGATGCAGATGAGGTGACCTATCCGTTGCACATTTTGCTGCGTTTCCACCTCGAACAGGAGTTGTTGTCCGGTGCATTGCAGGTTTCGGACTTGCCGCAGGCGTTTCGTGCCGGGCAAAAAGAGCTTCTTGGCCTAGAAATTGCCGACGATGTTGAGGGTTGCCTACAGGATATTCACTGGTATATCGGGGCTTTTGGCTATTTCCCATGCTATGCTTTAGGCGCGATGGCGGCGGCACAATTGTTCCAAGCCGCATTACGCGACGATCCTAACATTCCGCTCGACCTGGAAAATGGCGAGTTTACTCGCATTCGGGACTGGATGGGGCAGCATGTTCACGCTCAGGGCAGCCGATTTTCGACTAACGAAGTTCTTGAATGCGTGACAGGGGCAGGGCTGGACTGTGCGGCGCTGCAATCTCATGTGCAGCAACGTTATAGCTGAGGATTCGCGCCTTGGGTGCGGATACAATAGTGGCAAGTGGCGTGAATTTTGCTTTCCTTAAAGTGACGGTCCCCTATCCGTGTGAGATTTAGAATCATTTGTGGAGGGTGCGAAATAAAGAGTGCGGAGGTGGGTCTTTGAGTTTAAGAGTTTTGTTACGCATAAATTTTTTTTACAGGTGATTCCGCACGGCATGGTTCAGTGTGTTAGAAAAATTCAAAACGATGGTGGGGCGCGTTGTGGAGGTTGCTCTAGAATGGGAGACGAATAATGTCGATCAGTAACCAATCGGATGTTAGTCAAGTCATCCGCAATATTGAATTGGTCAAAAGAAGTTCGAATAATTTTCAGATTCTCAGTCAGCAACTCTCGACTGGAAAGCGGTATTCGTCTTTGCGTGATTACGGGCTGTTTGTTTCGAAAATTATCAATTTGCAAAGCGTGATCTCGACTCGGGAATCCTACGTTAAGACGATCGACCTGGTATCGTTCAACGTCGAATCGTATCAGGAGACCCTGAACGAGATCGACGGCATCACGCGGCAAGTCTTCAAGGCGTCTGGTGAGACTCCACCTAACTAGGCGGATTCGGCGGAACTTGCGCGTTGGCGCAACATGGTGCTGAATACGGCGGATCTTCTGCTGCGACAACTCGAAGCGGTGTTGAACACCAACATCGGGGGGAAATATCTGTTCTCGGGCAACCAGTACCAAAGTCCGGCTTTAAAAGATTTAACCAAACTACAAACCCTTTCATATACTGATGTGCAGAACCCAAAAATTTCTCAGTTTCAGACCTCAAACAGTCTGCCTCAAGGCGCGGTGCATTTCAGAGTTGGGGAGACGTCAAAGTTCATCACGGTGAAAGTCACTGGAGACAAGACAGCCGAATCGCTTCCCGAGCAGTTCAAACTGCATTTGAGTGGTGTCACACTGATGGATGGGACTGTGACGGGGAGTAAAATCGTTGAGCCCGATGCCCTTGGCTCGATTAAGGATAATGATACGACGGTCTCGATTACGAATTTGGGGCCGAAGTCTCTGGAAGAGGGCGATACTTATAGTTTTGTGGTGCACCGTAAGGGCGGTGATTTGACCGTACCGACCACGGTGAATTTGAGCGGTCTGAATGGAACCAACGTTGTCGCTGGCGATTTTGTATCAGGTTATCCGCCGAGTGTTCTGACCTTTGCGGCCAACGAGACGTCGAAGACCATCACCGTGCGAACCAATAACGATGGGACGGTTGAAGATACCGAACACTTCGCGGTACGTATCGACCCGAGTGCGACGTACATTGTTGATGGGAACGCTCAAGTGGTGAGTGCCACCATTAACGATAACGACAGTTTGAAATCGTATCTCTCGGTGGTCAGAACCTCGGCGGTCTCGCAAACCGAGGACTCTGGCGGTGCGCATGTGTTCGAGATTAGGCGTCAGAACCCTGCGTTGAACAGTGAACCACAGGTGGTTAAATGGAGCATCGACCTCGAAAAATCCACCATCGACGCGGCAGATTTTGGCGGTACGGTGCCCTCAGGTTCAGTAACGTTTCTTGCGGACGAGACGGTGAAATATGTCACGATCAACGTGAATAACGACCAGAAGATCGAGCAAGATGAAACTTTCCAAGTGAAGATTGAGGGTACGGACGTAGTGCAGTCTCACGCCGAGTCCAGAGTCACCAATGACGAGGTTGCTTTTGGCATTAAACCGCTCGATGCGGATCGTGCCGAAGGCGGATCGCACACATTCGTGGTGACGCGCTCTGGCGATGCGTCGGTGGCCTCAACGATCGATGTTGAGGCGAACTATCTTTCGGATGGCTCAAGCGTGGGTGCGACCCAGACGATTAATTTTGCGGCTGGAGAAACGCAACGGGTGATCAGTTTCGTCTCGACTGCGCGCACGGCTGACGATGCGATGGAGTTGACTCTGAAAAATTCGGCAACGACGGGGTACGGCTCGTACATCCAAAGCTTTGCGACAACGGCGCAGGGCAAGGTGTACGATACCGCCTCGGCTTCGGGGACGGTGTCGGTGGTTGGTACGCCGACTGTTATCGAAGGTGACAATGCCGTGACCAGGGATTTGGTGTTTCAAGTAATCCGCACGGACTCAACCCGCGAGGAGTATGTGTCCTACGGTGTGCAGACCACCAACAGGAACAGTGCGGACGAAAAAGACTTCGTCGATGGTCATGGCGTAGTGCCGACATACACTGCGACCGATGCTGGTGGGACGACGCAGGAAGTGACGTATATGTACGACAAAGTGCCAGGACAGCGTGATCCTTTGTTGTGGCAGCAGCAGTCGGTAGGTCTTCGCGATGGAGAATCTCAGAGCTACGGTGTTTCTGCGACGGATCCTGCGTTTCAAAAGTTGATTCGATCGCTAATTATTCTGAAGTCGACGGTAGAGAACCGCAACACGGGTCAAGAGAAGATCATGCTGGCAAAGGCGCGGGAGATTGTGAACGAGGCGACGACTGAAGTGCGTCAGTTGGTTGCGGCAAACGCGATTGCGGTGAACGGTATTGCGACGACTCGAAAAGCGCATATCAGTTTCAACACCTTGGCGAAGAATAAGCTTGGTGCCATCACGGATATTGATGCGGCTGAAGCGGCGGCTAAGGTGATGTCGTTGCAGGCGATGGTGAATGCGTCGTATTTGCTGATTGCCAAGCGTGCCAAACTTTCTTTGGCAAACTTTCTTTAGGGTGTGGTTAAAGGGACATGAGTGAATCAATCTACACTAGGCAGCAGGCTACTGCGCTGGGGATGCAAGACCCTAGGCAGACTGAGGCCTATGCCTTGATCGAGATTGCTCGGCGCATGGATCAGGTGCGACAGCGGGAAGAGAGTGACCGTGCGGAATTGGTGGGGATTTTCCAACTGAATTGGCGGCTATGGACGATATTTCAGAGCGAGTTGAGCAATCCGGACAATCTGTTGCCCGATGAGATCAAGGTCAATATGTTGCAGTTGTCGAACTTTATCGATAAGCACACCATCGAGCAGATTCGCGAGCCGTCGCGCAAGGGTCTAGAGGTGTTGATCAACATCAACCGCCAAGTTGGTGCTGGTTTATTGGGTGATCAGGGTCAAGGTCTAGACGAAGTGCAGAACACGCGTCTTAGGGTGATTAAGGACGATCCAACGGTGGTTGCCGCAACAGAGCCAAAAGTGGCGGCAGTAGAGGAAACCACCAAGCCTAAGCCGAAATTCCGTACGAAGAAGGTCAGCAAGTAAAATTCTTTGCGGATACGCAGAAACCGTGACTTATGCACAGCAGTTTCTGAAGACGTCCAGCCTAGTGCTTGCCTAGCGCGAAGAACCCCTGTTGTCCATCGATACGATAGGCGGAGATGGTGTTCTGGCCTATGGGTGAGATGAGCCAGTCGCTCAGGCGTTGGGCTTTGTCGGTGGCGGCCTTGCGTCCAGTTTCAGCCACCACGATGAGGCTGTAGGGGTTACGCAACAACACGTCCCCCGTGAACAAAGCGGCGAAGTGTGTCTGGTCGTTGCGCCTCAGCCAGGTTGCTTCGTCGACTAAGGTGTAGGCGCGCATCGCCATGGCGGTGTTCAATGTTGCGCCCATGCCAGAGCCAAGTTCGCGATACCAGTCCAACGGTGCGCCTGCCAGGACCGGATGTTCGGCATTGAGTACGCGCCATAAGGCGCGCTCGCGGCGGTGTGTCCCGCTATCATCGCCGCGCGAAACGAACAGGCTCTGCGTGTCTTGAATCCGCTGCAATGCCTCAAGGATGCCCGAGGCGGTACGCACGCTTGCCGGGTCTGCAACCGGACCACCCAGTACGAAGCGATTGTACATGATTTTCTCGCGCCGCAACCCGTGTCCTGCAGTCATGAAAGTGTTCTCTCCGGCCTCGTCGTGTACCCAGACCAGATCGACATCACGATTCATTCCTAGGCGCAATGCTTTGCCGGAGCCCGTGATTATGAAGCGCGGTGAGAAACCCAGCGCAGCGGTGATTTTGGGCGCCAAATAGTGCAACAAGCCGGAATTTTCGGTTGAGGTGGTGGTGGCAACCAGAACATTTTCGTCGCTTCTTGTGAAGTTCGGCAGGGGTAAAGCCAGTAGCAGGGTAACGCCAAACATCACGCCGAATTTCAGCACTGGGTGCATTTAATATCCTCCAGGACGCATTATTGGCTGGAACGTTGGCGTAGCAGGAAGCCTAAAATATTGATTCCCAGTGCCAAGAGCAAAAGAATACAGCCCAAGGCCAATGCAACACCAAGCTCACCGCGACTGGTGGCGAGAGTGATGCTGGTGGTCATGACGCGGGTGTGGTGGAGGATGTTGCCGCCGACGATCATGACTGCGCCGACTTCGGAAATTGCGCGACCGAAGCCGCCGAGGGCGATCAACACCAAGGCGTAGCGGCAGTCTCTGATCAAAATCAGGGCGCTTTGGGGTTTTCGTGCGCCGAGCGAAGTGAGTTGATCCTGATATTCGTGCCAAGCGGCGCGCAGGATGTCATGGCCATAGGCGGCGATGATTGGGAACACTAAGGTCACTTGCGCCACGATCATGGCGGCAGGAGTGAACAGCCAGCCGAGTGATCCGAAGAGGCCATTGAAGGAAAACAGCAGATAGACCATCAGCCCGACGACGACAGGAGGCAGGCTGAGCAGGGTATGCAGCAGCACGATGATGACGTGTTTGCCGGGAAATTCGTACAGGGTGAGGGCAGAGGCGGCGGCGAGTCCCAACAGTAATGCGATGCCGAGCGCGCTTAGGCTGACCTGCATCGAGCGCACGATAATGCCGTACAGTTCGGCATCGAAGTGGAGCAGCATATCAAGCGCAGAGAGGAAGGCTTGGGCGAGTTCGTGCATCAGTAGAGTTGCCCTGCGAGGTAGGCGCGTGCTGGTCGTGTCTTGGGTTGTGCAAAAAAGGTTTGCGCGTTGGCCTGTTCGCACCAGCAGCCCTGATCGAGGAAGACGACTTCGTCAGCGAGTCGGCGGGCTTGAGCGATATTGTGGGTCACGAGGACGATTTGTACACCGTTCTGGTGGAGGTCGTTGATGAGGGCTTCGATGCTGGCGGAACTGGTGGGATCGAGGTTTCCGGTAGGTTCATCGAGCAAAAGTGTGGTGGCGCCTAATGCCCAGGCACGGGCGAGGAAGAGTTTTTGAGTTTCGCCGCTTGAGAGGTTGCGAGCGGGTTGGTGGATGAGAGGGGTGAGTTGGCAGATATCGAGGGCGTCGTGGGCAATGCGCTCGGCCCTGCGCCCGTAAAGCCCTTTGAGGTGGAGCGCAAGCAGGATATTCGCCAACACTGAACGTCGAAAAGGTACTGCCGAGGTTGGCACATAGGCTTGGGCGCATCTGGGGGGGGTGTTCTGGCTGCCCCAGTGCAGAGTGCCAGAGGTTGGGGTTTGTAAACCGTGCAGCAGG
>JABSOH010000061.1 GCA_013216065.1 Alphaproteobacteria bacterium | reverse complement strand
TCCCAGAATGCCTCTAAATTGAGGCAAAAACTTCGAAAATAGCGACAAATTCAACAAAAATAACCCTTTGTTCTCGCTGTCGAACCCGCAACAAAGTATTTCATGAATTCTAGTTGCCTATTTCTTGATCATTGACAATGCTTTACATACATAGATAATACCCAACTTATTTTAAGTCAGGTGCTGGACCCAAAATCAGTTCTTAGGGGTGTCCGAAGTATCTGCCAATCATTAAGGAGGTTCTGACATGAACAAGCAGGCTTTAAGTGACATTGCTCGCAAGAAACGAATTTTCGCCCAACAGACTGACAATATCACCAAAACTTGTCGATGTTGACCGCGAAACTTTTTATGAATGGAAAAGGCGCTATGCAGTAGCTGGCGATTCTGGGCTCCAAACCATGTTCTGAGAATTTTCAGCCCTAGGGAGATCGAAGAAAAGCCAACTATCATTTTGGCTTTTGCCTGGTCTTTTGGAGCGCTACTTCGATATGAAAGTCTCCAACATCGGGGTTTATTTTGTTCTCAAGCGCAATGGGGTAAACTACCTGCTAAATGGCAAGAAAACTCGCAAAGTTGCGGCAATGCCTGCTGCTGCCTATTTGAATGTTGAGATGTACCGAAAGGTTCTTAATGCCAAGGATCGATAGTCTTTGAGGCGGTTGAACCTGCGCTCAATAATGTTTCGGGATTTGTAGAGAGCGGTAGAACGGAACTTTGCGGTTCTTGCGCGGTGGGATGCATGGATTGGTCTGTCAGCCAATTGCGCAGGTGATTTGCATCATGCCCACCATCAGCAATGACCGTAGCCGCTTTTCTCACATAAGGTTCAAGGGTGCCTGTTAGGATCGGCTCTGTTGCTGTTGCCGCCGTGAATGTGCTGCATCAGACGTCCCTGACCATCGCAGACCAGATGCAACTCTGCCCGCCTTTGGTCTTGTCGATGGCTTAGCCGTCGGATGTGTTTTTTTCACACCATTCGCAGCGATCCGGTGTGTTTTGATGTGGCTCGCATCAATCATGAGTGCGCAGGGGCTTTTAAACACTCCAGACCACGTTTGAAGCGGCTGTAAAGCGTCCTGGCTGGTCCGTATATTCACTGGGCAGAATCCGACCAACGATAGATGCGCTGTAGGCACAAGATGATCTCGAACAAGAACCCTTCGATCGTCAACCCGCGTCACCCTTCGCGATTTGTTGGGCAATAACGGCTTGTTTTTGCTGAATTGTTCTTCGTTCGACCAGAATCTCGATGACATGAAACACTCTCTGTTTCATCTCTTGAAGCACAATGCTTTTTACTAGGTCTATGCCCTGAACTTCTGAGGGTAGATGAACTTGGATTTTTATCCCTGCCCTGCTGTTACGTAAACTCCGGCTGGTTGTGGGGTGGCGACTCCGGTAGTGGTGGGGAAGCTTGCAGGCAGAGCCGCACGGTTGAGTATCGCCAGCCACGCGAATGCCCAAGCTTCGATGGCGTCACCGTTTAAGGGTTGCTCGGGGCGGCTACAGGCGTCGAGCGGTTCGATTTGTAGATTGGGTAGGCATTTTGCGAGTTCTTCGAGCAGAGTGATGTTGTGCCGCCCACCGCCAGCAATCAGCACACGTTTTAGGTTTGGGGTGAGGAGACATTCGTGATCGATGGCTTTGGTAATCGCTGCGGCTGCACAAGCCGTCAAAGTGCGCAAAGCATCGGCGGGGGCAAGATGAGGCACAATATCATAGCAAAAATCGCTGCGGTCGAGCGACTTGGGCATAGTTTGACTAAAATAGGGCTGGCACATGAATTCTTGTAACGTAGCCGTGTCAACACTGCCCGTGGCGGCGATTGCGCCATCTTTGTCATATGGGCGTTGCAGAAATTTTTGGCAATAGTCGTCCATCAGACTATTGCCAGGGCCAGAATCGTAGGCGCGGAGCGTCTCCGTGCCGAGCGCAGTGATGTTGCTGATCCCACCGATATTCACTACCACCAAGGGCAAGGCGGGCATGTATCCGTCCTGTGCGAGAGTCTGATGAAACACCGGGGCAAGAGGTGCGCCCTGACCCCCGTTACGCATGTCCTGCTGGCGAAAATCGTACACCACGGGAATTTTTGTTGCCGAGGCTAATGCTACACCGTCGCCGAGTTGCCAAGTAAAGCCGTTCTCGGGGCGGTGAGTAATGGTCTGACCGTGCAGGCCGATCAAGTCGATATCTTGCGCCGATAATCCTGCTTTGTGCAGCAATTCCGTAACGGCACGCCGATAATACACTCCTAAACGTTTTTCAACGTCACGCGTAGCAGCATCGGCTTCGGTTCTGCCCAAAATGGCGGCAATATCCTGGCGTAGTTCAGGGTCGAAGGCAATTTCATGGTACGCGCCAAGCCCGTCAAGCCGCGCTGTGCCGTCCTGCAACGAACCGCGCAGAAGAGCGGCATCAACCCCGTCCATCGACGTGCCGCTCATCAGACCCAAAGCGTAAAGCGATTTACTCTTGCTCATTCTCCCCCCGCTGACTATGACAAAGATACCATCGGAAACGATTTTTCACGGTCAATCTTGTTGTTGCTGTGCTTGGATTCTAAGGTATATTTCGGCTTTCCGCGCGGAAACGCCCAAACTTTAACTCGTGCGAAACCGTTTCTGCTAAATATCCCATTTTGAGTTGAAACCGCTGCCGAACGATCATGATCGAATACACCCCAAAATCACGTTTTTTGCAAACCCTGAGTACACGCGGATTTTTGCATCAAGTCAGCAACATCGCAACGCTTGATGAAAAACTCTGCACTGGCGCGCCCATATCAGCCTATATCGGCTTTGATGCCACCGCAAATTCGTTGCATGTCGGCTCGTTGGTGCAGATCATGATGCTCAGAATTTTACAGCAATCCGGTCATCGCCCTCTGGTGCTGTTAGGCGGCGGAACAACCTTGCTCGGTGACCCCAGTGGCAAAGACGAGCAACGACAATTGCTTTCACGCACACAGATAGGGGAAAACGCCGAGGGCATACGCGCCGTCCTGTCGCGATTCTTGCGCTTTGGCGATGCTCCAAGCGATGCCGTAATGTTGAACAATGCCGATTGGCTCTGTGATCTCAATATGATGGATTTCTTGCGCGGTTATGGGCGTTTATTTTCGGTCAATCGGATGCTGAGTTTTGATTCAGTGCGTCTGCGTTTGGAACGCGAACAACCGCTTTCGTTCCTTGAGTTCAATTACATGGTGATGCAGGCTTATGATTATCTGAACCTGCATCGCAGCCATGACTGTCTATTGCAGATGGGCGGTTCCGATCAATGGGGAAACATTGTGAATGGGATCGATTTGATCCGTCGCACCGAAAGCGCCGAAGCCTTTGCCATCACCACGCCGCTTTTAACCATGGCCAGCGGTGCTAAGATGGGCAAAACTGCCGCCGGGGCGGTGTGGTTATCAGCAGATAAACTTTCCTGCTACGATTTCTGGCAGTTCTGGCGCAACACGGCCAATGCTGATGTTGGTAGGTTCTTGCGCCTGTTCACCGATCTTCCACTTGAGGAAATTGCGCTTTTGGAAGTTCTGCAAGGGGCGGAGATAAACGAGGCTAAGCGGGTTCTGGCGAACGCAGTTACGACGATCTGTCATAGCGAGGACGGCGCGCGTCGAGCGGCGCAAACCGCCGCTGAAACTTTTGCTGGCGGCGCGGGTGAAGAATTGCCGCGTTTCAATGTCGACATGGTGATGTTGCAAAGCAATGGAGTCGGGGTGATCGACGTTTTACGTGAGGTGGGTTTTGTGCGCTCAGGTGGTGAGGCGCGCAACAAAATCCAAGATGGCGCAGTCAAGCTCGGCGAGCAGACAGTGTGCGATGTGACCTACCGAATCGCACTGGCCGATTTTGGTGCAGAGACGAGTGTAAAGCTTTCGCTTGGGCGCAAGAAACATGCCCTGATTGTCCGAGGCTAGTTTTTCCTACCGCGCAACGCGTTGCCTAGGCTGCCAAAGACATTGCGCAAAATCCCCGGTTGCAGCAGGCTCAGAGGCGCTGCGGTTACTTTGGGATCGCGAATGTCGCCCGAGACGGTATAATTTACCGCGACCAGACCACCGCCATCGGTTCCCGTGAGCAAAGTGCCTACGATCGGGATACTGCCGATGATTGCATTCAGTGCGCTAGTTGGGCTAGCAGTACCTTCGCCGGAAATCGTTTCGTCTTCGGCATTGAGCATGCCACTGAAGGTCATGCTGAGACCGGGGCCATAGGCTTTGAGATCGTTGAGTTTCCATTGCAATCCTGCGCCCCGAGCCTCGGCATTGAGAACATAGAACGGCAAGCCTTGGTCCGCTAAAAGTGGAATCAGCCCGGTGAGCGAGATTGCTTGCAGGAAGTTCACTACGCCGCTCGCGTTTTGCACCGCGAAATTATTCAGACTCAGGCTACCTTGCAATCGACTGTTGATGGGGTTGAGATTGACGCTGAGTATTCCGCCCGAGAGGACTTGGGTCACATCGAAGATTTTCAGCAATTTTCCGGTGTTGGGACTGTTGATCCTGAGGGTCATCCCCGGGATGAATTCGAGTTGGTGGGCTTCGACAGTTGCGGGTTTTAGGATTAGGTCGGAAGAAGAGCTTTGGTTCTGTTCTGCGGTGAAAGCCTGAACTGGCTCGGACTCGACAAAGCGAAAAGCGAGGCGTTTGATGGTGTCAAAGCTTGGCTCTAAGACTTCTGTGCCGTCGGGATGTTGTGTGTTGAACGCGATGCTGAATTGTCCGGCACCAAATTGTAGATCATCGACGTTGAAGCCTTGACTGAACTGCCAACTGAGTATGCTAATCGGGGCGAATGCCTCGGGGATTGCCGAGGTGCCCCGCTTGATTTTTTCGATCAACACTCGCCCCTCGTCCCATTGCGTGCTGTTGAGGCTGATATGCAGGCCATCGTCGTGACGCTGTGCAGTGATGCTGAGGCTTTGATCACGAAAACGCAACGGGCTTTGCGGAATCGCGGTGATTTTGTGGTTTTTGGCGTCGTACAGCATGGTGAGTTTGCCGCCGAAATTGGGGGTATCACCGGAAAAGTCGAGTCGCCATAATGCCGAGGAGTCGCTTTCGGGTGCAACATGCAATTTGAGGAAGCCCGACTCGCCACGTTCCTTGATGTTGCTGAACGTTGGATGTTCGATACCGCTGTCGCTGATGTCGGCATCAAAGCTTAGCATCTGCATACCGTCCTTAAAGCGTGCGCTAGCTTTGAGGTTGAGACTGCCTGTAAATTGCAACACCGGAGTCAACGCTGAAGCGGGTTCAGCTTCGCCCAACAACTGTTCGATCAGTGTTAGTGGTAGCTGTGGAACGCTGAGGTTCAGGATTTGCCCGGTATTGGTATCAATGCTGTTGGCGATGATCACCGTGCCTGCGAAGCGTCCGCGCACTTCAAGCTTGGCGCGATCGGTGTCGCTAAACTCTAGATGTTCAATTTCGAAAGGTTTGTTCAGCACGCTGCCCTGGATTGGTGCGAGGCTTTTCACCTCGCGCAGGTGCACGCGGTTGCCTTTGAGGTCGAAGATGAACTTGGTGGTTAAGCGCAGATCGTTCTCGAGGCCAACATTCGCGAATTTGTTAAGGTCTGTTAGGGTGGGCAGGGTGCGGATGTACTCCAAAGCCACCTCTGGCGGCAGGGTCAGGGTTGTGCTGCCGAGTAGCGTCGTATTCGGATCACCGTTGAGCGTAGTATTGTGCAGCACTAGATCGCGATAATCGATGGTGTCTGGTGCTAAGACCTGAAGATCGTTTGGCGCTACCCATCGCACCTTCAGGGTCGGAATACGCGCCGTAGCGCCTAGGAGGTCGAGGATGATCCCCTGTGCTTCGGCATCAAGTGTGGTGAGTGCGATTGCATCGGGTTTCAGGGCAACACGCCCCTTTGCAGTCACGACCTGCCCTGCGGTGATGCTGATGTTTTTCGGGCGCAGATTACTCGGCAGTAGGATTTGATCAAGCCCGCTCAGCGTAAAAGTAAACTCGCCTGTGCCTTGGATTCGGTCATAATCCCCAGCGAAAGCAAGGCTGGCTTGCTCAGAAAATTGCAGCGTCGCCTTAAGCCCCTGAAACTGCTGAAGTAAAAGGTCGGTTTGACCTTCGGCATGAAATTGCTGAATTTCTGGCAGAGTTTGCTCCATCATCACAGGCAGGGTGAAGGGTTGGGTATTGCTGAGGCGAAAGAGTGGCAGTTCCGTGGCCGCTTTGTCGATCTGAAGACTCAGCACCGGATTGTCTCGAGGCCAATCGACGGACGCTTGAAATTGCAGTGGGTGCGCGGCTTTGGCGATATCTTCGAGGCGTTGTATTCCTCTGAGAGAGGTATTGATATTGGCGAGATCGAACAGAATTTCTCCGCGTGCAGCACCCACGGTACCGAGGCCAGTGAGCCAGTCCTTCCATGCGGTAAGTGCGGGATCGAGTGGCAGCAGGCTGGCAGGAATTTCGCTGGTCACTTTGGCGCGGAGTTTCTCGCCAATGCGCTTGAGCGCAACCTGTACAGCAAGCGGTTCTTTGGTGCGGCGTGTATCGATTGCCTTGCCGTCAAATTCAATCTCGCCGCTCCCATTGCGGTGCAATAGCAGGTTGCCAACAATGCTGTGTGTCTGGCTAAGTGTCCCCAATTCGGCGCGAAAATCCGTAACCTGTATGCGCGCAATTTCTTGGGAGAGGTTTGCCCAGGTTGTGTATGGGGTTCTTTCGGGTGCGAGCCAGAGCAGTATTGCTGCACCCAACTGATCGATGGAGACAGCAGAGGGTGTCGTACTTTCATTACTGGTGAATACCGGATGCTCAAGGATGATCTGTTGCGGCAGAACCTGTCCAAGCAAGACATTGTTGATGGGAAAATCAAGCTCGATACGGCGAATATGCACGTGTTGTTCTGGTTGCGCCAAGGTGGCATTGTGCAGCACGATTTTCGCGCCGAGTGGCTTTGTGGCGAAGCGTATCTGCATGTCAGTGAAAGCAAAATCGTTTTCAGAATCAAGGCGCATATTGATCTGTGCCATGAGTTCCTGATGTACCATCCGGCGGTTTTCGGGCTGATCGAGCCACCAAGTTATTCCGCCAGAGCCGAGCGCGAGCAGCAGGAGAAACCCAGAGATAAGCTCAAGGGTCAAGCAATACATCGAGTGCGAGATGTTGGGGTGAGTGCGCCGATCGGCGTAGTGAGGGGGCAATATATTCATCTTGAGAATTATAGCGTGATTTTGCCAAGTTGACTATGGTGGAGGAGAATAGTGGAAGGAGCATGACGAACAGAGATGAAACAATCAGCTATTCGCGCGACGCGCTTGCGGCGTGTGTCGATGCCGAGCGCCTTGCGTCGTGGTTGACGCGGGCGCAATCGAGTCGCTATTTGCGAAAATTGTTGCAGCGCGATGTTCAGGCGTTCAAGGCTGCCTTGCGCGACCCTGAAGCGGCGATAGCATCTCTGTTGTGTCCCGATCCGGCGTGGCAGCATGAACCGAGCAGTACGGTTGCGCGGATTTTACGGCGGCGCAAGCGCGAGTTGGCATTGCTGTTAGCGACGCTTGATTACGGTCAAATTATGCACCCTGCGCCAGATTTGATGACCTTGACTGGGTATTTGAGCGACTTTGCCGCCCTAGCCGTTGAGGCCGGGCTGAGTTGTTTGATGCGCGAGCAAGGCTTTGTGGATCATCAAGGCGTCGTGGTGTTAGGCATGGGAAAGTTGGGAGGGCGCGAGTTGAATTACTCCTCGGATATCGATCTGATCGTGCTGTACGACCGCACCCGGCTTACCCGTGAGGCCGATGCAGGCAATAATTATCGCCGGGTGCAGCGGGTAATGCGTCATCTGGTGGTGTTCCTCGAGTCCCCCGATGCCGAAGGTTATATTTTCCGCAGTGATTTCCGCCTGCGCCCGGATCCGTCTTCGATGCCGCTTGCCGTCGAGGTTGAGGCTGCAGTGTACTATTACGAATCCATGGGTCTAGCGTGGGAGCGCGCGGCGATGCTGAAAGCCCGCGCGATTGCGGGTGATTTTGCGCTGGCGGAGATATTTTTTAACCGCATTAAGCCTTTTATCTGGCGACGGAATCTGGATTATGCCTCGATCGACGATATTTACGTCATCCGCGCCCGAACTTTGCAAAGCCATCATGCGGCGGGTGTTGATGGGGTCAACGTCAAGTTGGTGGAAGGTGGGATTCGCGAAATCGAGCTTTTTGTGCAGAGCCTGCAATTGATTTGGGGCGGGAGGATCCCCAGTCTGCAAATCAAACCAACACTTGAGGCTTTGCAGGCTCTTGCTGCAGCCGAGATCATCGGTGCGGCGATTCCTGGACAACTCGGCGCGGCTTATCGTTACTATCGTTGTTTGGAGCATACGGCACAATTGCTTGATGATCAACAGTGCCACGCCTTGCCGAAAACCTCTGCCGAGTGGCAGGACTTTACCTCTCTGCTGGCAGAGGACACTGCCAGCATCCGCACGAAGTTTCTGAGACATTTGGAGACAGTGCGCAGTATCTGCCAACCGCAATCTTTGACAATCGAGCAGTCCACGCCGCATAGTCTCGAAGATATCGCTTGGTTCGAACAACTCGGCTATCGCGATCCTGCTGGAGTGCAAGCGATCACTGAACGCTGGCTTGGCGGTGGCTATCGGGTTACGGCAACCGAACGCGCGCGTCGCTTGCTCGTTCGTCTGTTGCCCGAATTGCTGCGCGCCTTTGCCGCCACCACCACGCCGGACGATGCCTTGCAGCGCATGGATCAATTCCTCGAAGCCCTCCCTGCCGGAGTGCAGCTTTTTAGTCTCTTTGCTGCAACGCCGGAACTGCTACGTCACTGCGCTGATATCATGGGTAATGCACCACGCATGGCGCGCTGGCTGAGCCGCAAGCCGAGCCTGTTCGAGTATCTGTTGCAGACCTCCAACGAACCATTGCCGGTGCTGCCGATTGCGGTTCAAGGTCTTGAAGAAACGCTCGATCAGTGCCGCCGCCTCGCCCATGAAGTCGAGTTTTGCACCTCGGTGGGTTTCATGGCGGGCAAGGTGACGCTCGAAGAACTGTTTCAGCAACACAGCCAAACAGCAGAGGTGATCATCGGGCAGACCTTGCGCGCTCTACGTGCTGGGAGTCCCAAATTACCCAAACAAGGGTTTGCGATTCTGGCCTTGGGGAAATTGGGCAGGCGACGGTTGATGCCAGATTCTGATTTGGATTTGCTGTTCTTAAGCCAACCTGCAGCGGATGTAGGCAATGTACCATATGTACGGTTAGCGCAGCGTTTGTTGAGTGGCCTCAGCGTTGCCACCGCCGAAGGCCATCTGTACGAAGTCGATTTGCGCTTGCGCCCCCATGGCAACGCCGGTGCTTTGTGCAGTCAGTTTTCTGCGGTGCAGAAATATTATGCCGAAGAAGCTTGGCTTTGGGAACATTATGCCCTATCGCAAACTCGGGTGCTGTACGCCGATAGTGACTTGGAACCTGGGATCCAAGATTGGCTGCACGAACTACAGACCCGGAATCACGATCCGTCGGCTTTGCGCCGCGCGGTGCTGGAAATGCGCCCGAAAATCACCGAAGCCTTTCCGCCGCAGGGGATGTGGGATGTGAAGCATAGCTATGGCGGCCTGATGGATGCAGGTTTTTGCACACAATATCTGCAAATATGCTTATCGCCTGAGCAGCCCGATTTGATTGAGGCTTCTGATGGGGTGATCCTTGAGGCTGGAGCGGCGGCCGGGTTTTTGCCAGAGGCGGATTGCGCTGATGTTGATGCTGCAATACAACTCATGATGCGTCTTCAGGCCGGGGTGAGGGTCTCGGGCGGTAGCAAGACCATGCGCCTTGAGTACGCGCCACCGGGTCAGCGACGATTGCTGAGTCGCCTAGCGGGCAGTAAGGATTTCAGGGCTCTGGAAGATCGGTTGCGGGGTAGCTATCGCACCGTGGCACAACTCTACGACCACTTATTTCTCACCTGATTTTGCATCGAACTCGGCGCTTTTAGTGGCGCGTTGCGACAATGCTTGGGTCAGGAACAGATCAATATCCCCATCTAGCACCTGTTGGGGACTCGGCGATTCGGCTTGAGTGCGCAAGTCTTTCACCATCTGATAGGGGTGCAGCACGTACGAGCGGATTTGATTGCCCCAAGCGATATCGCCGCGGGATTCGTATTCGGTTTTGCTTTGCACCTCGCGCTCGGCGCGCTCGACCTCGTAGAGGCGCGCCGCCAGCATCTTCATCGCCGTGGCACGGTTTCTGTGTTGCGAGCGATCCGATTGACACTGCACCACGACTCCGCTTGGCAGGTGGGTGATACGAATCGCCGAGTCGG
>JABSOH010000060.1 GCA_013216065.1 Alphaproteobacteria bacterium | reverse complement strand
GGGCAATTGCCCTCGCGCTCTGCGGTGCGCGAGCGTTACGAATGGCAATTGCCGATTCTGGCCTTGATGGCGCGCGAAGGCAGTTTTGACGGTGTGCCTAGTGGTGGCAGGGCAGCGCAGTTGGCGTATTGGCGTATTGGTGGCAGCAAGGGCGATCGGATATGGAATCTCACAAGGGGTGAAGACCAAGATGATGATTTTAAAGAATTGTTAAATACTGTTGCAGTGACATTCTCCGCACGACTTCGTGCGCTTGGCGACCGAGAGACTCCGTTCAGCGCCTTGCCGGATCCCGATCAACTGCCGAGCCACACGAACTATGCGCATTTGATACGTGGTGAGGAATGGCTCGACATAGTCTTTGATGGGATTGATGGTGACGATACTTGATCCGCAACAATTGGCTGCGACGCGTCCAGACCGCAGTACCTGGCTTCTGGCGAATGCCGGTAGTGGTAAGACCAAAGTGCTGGTGGACCGTTTGCTGCGGCTGTTGCTGTCTGGCGCGCGTCCGGGCGGGATCTTGTGTCTGACCTTTACGGTGACCGCAGCCAATGAGATGCTGTCGCGGGTTCAAGCCATATTGGGGCAGTGGTTGGTGCTGGATGAAGCCGCGCTGGACGCCGAAATTGCTGCATTGGGAGAATCTCCATCCCCGGCAAAACGTGATTTGGCGCGGCGTTTGTTTCTTAACCTTGCCGAAGATCCTGAGGGGTTGAACATTCGCACGGTGCATGGTTTTTGCCAGTTGATGATCAGTCGTTTTCCGCTCGAAGTAGGAGTTGCGCCGGGCAGTGTGCTGATGAATGAAGAGCAAGAATCTACCATCAAGGCCGAGCTTCGTGATGCAGTGTTGTTGGATGAAGAACAATCGGTGCAGACTGCGCTTGAATACTTGCTGATGCATTTTGCGCATTTGCTCGATGGTGATAAGCTCACGCGCCTGATCGAAGACGGTGCGCAAGGCGTAGATGCAATAGAAAATATTGATCTTGAAGCATTTTTTGTTCAGTTGGCTAAAGTGCTTGGACTGCCTCCGCAAAGAGAATACTGGAATCAAGATGTGGTGTGGCAAGATTTTTCGGCAAGTCTTGATCGGGATGAAGCGCGCGATATCGTCACGAGAATCGGTGCTGCAAAAATTCTGAAGACGGACGAGAAATTTCTCAAACGATTGCAGGATGCTCTCGCGATTGATGAAGGTGATGTGGTGGCATGCGCGCAGGGGTTTGCTGGAGCTTTTCGAAACGTAAATGGTAAAGGGGAGCTGATTAAGAATCCATTGACTAAAGGCGTTCGCGAAGACGCGGTGATTGACAACTGGCTTGCGGTTTGGAAACAAAAAATTCAACAGCTTGTTGAGCAGCTTGCTGCGGTGGAAACCTTGCTCGCAACCAAGCAGGTCTTGGTTCTGGCGCAGAGTTTTTTGCAAAAATATCGAAACTACAAATCCGAACATGCCTTGCTCGATTACAATGATCAGATCATGCTGGTGCGCGGGTTGTTGGGGCAACCGGGGGGGCTGGCTTGGGTGCGCTATAAACTCGATTGCCGGATCGACCACCTGTTCCTTGACGAGGCGCAGGATACGAGCGCCGCGCAATGGGCGATTCTCGAAGGCTTGAGCGACGATTTTTTTGCTGGTGATAAGGACCGAGCGCAAACTTTATTTGTGGTCGGGGATCCAAAACAGTCTATCTACCGTTTTCAAGGGGCTGATCCTGAGGGATTTTTTTCTAAGCGTCAGAAATTTTGCGCCCATGATCACGTGCAGTCCAAGCAATTGTTGCGCTCGTATCGCAGTGCGCAGGGCATCCTCGATGTCGTCGATGCTACCTTTGCCGCCTACCAAAGCCAAAATTTCGCGCTGGACGATCCGACCTTTGCCGAACTTACGCACCAGAGCGTGCTGGAGGGCTGTGCTGCCGAGGTCATCCTTGCGCCGCCGTTGGAATTTCCCGACACTAATGCTGACACTGCGCGGCGTTGGCTGGTGCAACACTTGGCGCGGACTATCCACAGTTGGATCGGTCAACGTTCTATCGAGGCACTCGGGCGCACCGTCGAGGCCGGGGATATCCTGATCCTGTTCAATGATCGTCTCGGTATGTTTGCGCCTCTGGCGCAGGAATTGCGCCGCTTGAACGTACCGGTAGTCAGCGGCGAGAATACGCAATTGCTCAATCCGCTAGCCATGCAGGATATCGTTGCCCTCTTGCGCTACCTGTTGTGCCGCAACGACGATTATCAACTGGCTTGTGTGCTGAAATCGGCTTTTATCAGTCTGGCAGAAGACGACTTGATGTACTTGGCCTTGACGCGTGGCGTTTCTGAAAATTTGCATCAGTCGTTGTATGCCCACAAAGGCGTGTTGCGTTTTGCGGCGGCGGCCGAATGGCTAGAGAGTTTATGGCAGCGTGCCGATTTTATGACGATCAACAGTCTGCTGGGTATGATTTTGCATCAGCCCTGTCCGCGCGGGGCATCGGGTCTTCAAGCCTTGAAGGGGCGGCTGGGTGCTGGAGTTGAACGCGTGGTGCAGCGTATCGAGAACCTTGCGATTGCGTTTGAGCGCGAAGAATGCACTGGTCTGCAAGGTTTCGTCGATTATCTGCTCTTCCGGCGCAGTACAGACCGCAACCGTGTTGAGGGTCAGGGTGTCGTGCGTTTGATGACTATCCACGCCGCCAAGGGCTTGCAGGCACCGATTGTGCTGATCCCCGAGACGTGGGTGACGGCAAAGACAGCGCGTCCGCCCAAGCTGTATACGGCGCGTGGTTTGCTGATGCTCGATACTGGATCGGAGATCAAGCCAGAGTTGGTTATAAAGGCAAAAGAGGCCATGGCTGCTGCTGATTGTGCCGAGCATTGGCGGCTGTTGTATGTTGCCCTGACTCGCGCCGCCTATGAGTTGCACCTGTACACGGCGCATGCGGAGCCAGCAAAGAATTTGAAGGCAAAGCAAATTCCGTGGTATGTCCTGCTCGATCAGGCGATGTCGGGATTGGAAACGGAAAAAGTATCTGATTCTAAATTATTTCCTCCTTGCTCCTCGAGCAGAGTTGGCTTCGCGACAGAGTGGGCGCCACGGCGTTACCGCAGCTATCAAACTCGCCCCATCAAAGTTATCGCGGGTACTCTTGCTCCGCCCATCGACGATGTTCCGTCGTGGCTGTTCACTCCCGTGACGACAGCTCCATCGCCAGAGATACTGCGCTATTCTGTTGCGCACGCGATGGATCAGTCCAAGCGGCGTGGTATTGTCCTGCACAGCGTCCTTGAGCAGCTTTGTGGTGGCTCAGCATCAGGTTTTGTTGCTCGTATTGCCGAGGTGTTGCCGCGTTTACTCGCCGCTGAGCCGCATTTCAATCCAGAAGAAGGAGCAAAGATGCACGAAACCTTGCTCAACGTTGTCGCTAACCCTGAGGTGGCGGAGATCATCGCCCATGCTGAATCTGAGGTTGAGATTGGACTTTCTACAGCCAAGTCGGTCGAGTTACGCCGCCTTGATTGCCTGTGGATCGAGCCGAATCGTGTGCGTGTCGTCGATTTTAAATCTGATTGCAGTCCAACAACCGAAATTCCGCCAGCCTATCGTGCGCAGCTCGAAAACTATGTCAAGATTTTGCAGCAGATTTTCCCTAAACGTCGGATTGACATGGCGGTTCTCTGGCTGGTAGAGGCACGGCTGCACTGGTTATGATGATTGATTACAGGATACTTAAATGCTGACGTTTGCGCTTTGAAGACGGGGGAATCCTCATCTCTTCACGGTATTTGGCGATGGTGCGGCGCGCAAGTTTGATCCCTTCGGCGTGCAAAATTTTCGACAGTGCATCGTCGGCCACAGGGCGGCTCGGGTCTTCTTCGGTAATCAATGTTTTAGTGCGATGACGGATCGCCTCAGCAGAAAATCGCACACGGGGATTATTGCTCTTGATGGCAGTCTGGAACAGGTATTTCAACTCAAAAATCCCACGCGGTGTGCTGATATATTTGTTGTTTATCGCGCGGCTCACCGTACTTGGATGCATCTCGATTTGATCGGCAATTTGCTGGAGTACCAACGGTTCAAGCGCACTCACCCCATGTTCAAGAAACCGGAACTGGTGGTTGATCACTGCCGAAGAAACCTTAAGGATCGTGATCGCGCGTTGGTGCAACGCTTTCTTCAGCCATTGCGCGTTCTGGAATTGCGCGCTTAAGTATACTTTATCAATGGTCTTACTCGAGCCTGCCACCGCGCGGGTATAATAGCGTCGATCCACCAACAGACGCGGTAGGTTTTGATCGTTCAGTTCGACGATCCATTCCCCCTCTAGGTTCTTACGTGCAAAGACATCCGGCACGATATTTGCACTCATGAACTGATCGTAACGCGCTGCAGGCTTGGGGTCGAGACGACGGATATTCTGAATCATTTCGCGCAACAGATCCTCGTCGCAGCTACACAGCTTCATGAGTTTGGAAAATTTGCCTTCTGCCAGTAATGGCAGATTCTCAAGCAAGGTGTGCATCTTAGGATCAAGTCGCTCCGCGCTTTGAAGTTGGATCCGCAGGCATTCGGCCAGAGTGCGCGTGAAAATCCCACTAGGTTCAAACTGCTGCATCACTGCGAGCACGCGCAGAATTTTCTGCTCGTCGACACCCAATTCCTTGGCTATATGCGCTGTATCACCGATCATCCAGCCATTGCTGTCGAGATGATCGGTCAGCGTTGCAGCAATCAGGCGCTCTTGCGGGTCACTGAGCGCGACATCAATTTGCTGCTGTAGTACCTCTTGCAGGCTGAGATTGCCTGCAGTGCGTTCCTCCCATGGGGTCTGGTCCTCATTGTATGCACCATCTGGACGCATGTTGATTAAACGATCGCCATAACCAATATCAAAATCGTTCTCGAAATTGCTATCAATGGCTTTGGCTGCCTGATCATAGGATTCGCACTCAAGCCCTTCAGCAATATTCGGGGCATCTTCGGAATCTCCTGCGTTCTCCTCGGCATAATCTTGATGTAGTCCAGTAGCATCCGGGGTACCATCGATGTCATCCTCTTCACCACGCGAAGCTTGCAGCAGAGGGTTCTCCAACAATTGTTGGTCGATATATTCCTGCATCTCGGTGTAGTTTAGTTCGAGAATCTTAATTGCCTGCTGCATGGCAGGCGTCATCACTAGGTTTTGACTGGTGGTTAGGTTGAGATTCTGCTTGATCATCATCGGCCTGATACGGAATTGGCCGCTACAGGGAGAAATGATCACCAAGATAGACCCGGCGAACGTCATCGTCATCAGCAATTTCCTCTGGAGTGCCCTCGCGGAGGATGCGGCCATCGTGTACGATATAAGCGCGCTGCACTATCGCTAAAGTATCGCGGACATTGTGGTCGGTGATGCAGACCCCGATGCCCTCGGCACAGAGGTTGCTGATCTGTTTGCGAATCTCGTTGACTGCGAGCGGATCGACTCCGGCAAGCGGCTCATCCATTAGGACGTAGCGTGGGCATCCTGCCATCAGACGCGCAATTTCCAGTTTACGCCGCTCGCCGCCGGACAGCGATAAAGCTGGTGAGTCGTAGAGATGCTCAAGACGAAATTGTTCCAACAGCTTAGCAAGGCGTTGTTGGCGTTTTTCGGGCTTAGGTTCGGAAACCTCAAGTACGGCAAGAATATTTTCCGCCACACTCAGGCCACGAAACACCGATATTTCCTGTGGCAGGTAGGCTAAGCCGTATTGAGCACGCATGTAGGTAGGCAGATGGGTAATATCGACACCATCCAGAACGATGCGTCCTGCGTCGGGTTTCAGCAGACCAGCGAGCAAATAAAAGGTCGTGGTTTTTCCGGCACCGTTTGGCCCCAGCAATCCGACGGCCTCGCCACGCCGAATGGACATCTGGATGCCATTGATCGCGGCTTTGTTGTGATAGCTTTTGCGCAACCCAAAGGCTTCAAGCTGGTTGTCCACCACGACGTGCGGCGTTGCAATTGAGTTGGGCAGCGCTTCTCTAGCGGTAGTGTTCATGGTAGCCGTGCGAAAAGCCGATTGAATGAAAGTTCGTCTTGGACCCTAACACGATGGAATTAATCTTGCAACACAGCGTTTTTTGTGCATGCGGCGCAAGGCTATTTGCAATTTAAAAGATAAAAATTTCAATACTATACGGTATTTTTATAGAATATAAATTTTCGTCAAAATCCACGGGTCTCCAACCGCGTTAGAGAAGAAACACGTGGTTATTCGGTGCCAGGATTGCTGCGTTCTTCCTGCTCTTGCCGCAACTTCTCTACCATCAGACGAAGCTCTTCGTATTCCTCGCGCGTCACCAAATCAATTTTCGCAAGCTGCTGATGAACCTTGTCGCGCACCATGGCGCGTATTGCATCTTTCAAGCCACGGCCAAGCCCAAGCGCTGAATTTGCCGCAAAGCCTAAACCTTCAAGGACATTTTGGGGTGCGCGTATCATCGTAATCTCTGAAGTCGGATGAAAAACATCACAACAACGCTATCATGGGAACGGTAAAGAAGATATAAAAATCAGGCACTTTATTTGGCAAATTCAACGGGTCCGACCAAGCCCGAATTGAGGCGAGTATGATCATTATCACCGGCGCAAGTGGTTTCATCGGTGCAAACCTTGCAGGCGAATTGTTGCAGCAAGGCAAAAGCCTACTGCTATGCGATCATGTTGCACCAAGCGCACGTCCAACCTTGGTCAATCATGCCCAGTTGCTGGCACAGCCTTTTGTGTTTGCTAAAGAACTCACGAGGGTTCTGGAAAACCCGCCGCGGGCCATTAGTGCGCTAGTGCATCTTGGCGCTAATTCGGACACGTGCGCGACTGCAGGTGCTGAACTTGAGTACAATAATGTCACGTTCAGCCTCGAATTGTGGCGATACTGTACCGAGCGTAAGATACCCTTTGTGCATGCGTCTTCGGCCTCAACCTACGGTGACGGCGCATTGGGCTATGACGATCGGCAGGATGTTGAGTACCATCACCGTCTTAAGCCGATGAACCCTTACGGGGAAAGTAAGCGCGCGTTCGATGTCGCGGTTCTTGAGTCTGCGGTACTCGGTTACGCCCCGCCGGTATGGATCGGGCTGAAGTTTTTTAACGTCTACGGCGCGGGCGAGTTGCATAAGGGGCTGCAACGTTCGGTGGCAAGTCAAATGCTTGAGCAACTGCCCAAGGCTAAAATCCTACGACTGTTTCGATCCTACCGTGACGATGTTGTTGATGGTGAGCAGAAACGCGATTTTGTCTGGGTCGTGGATTGTGTACGTGCACTTTGTGCCGGGCTGTCTGGAGTGGCGGAGAATGGGATTTACAATTGTGGTCATGGTCGGGCGCGAAGCTTTAACGATCTGGCACGGCAATGCTTCGCTGCGTACCAACTGCCCGCGAATATCGTGTACTTTGATATGCCCGCCGATATTCGAGCGCACTATCAGTATTTCACCGAAGCCAAGATGCAGCGTGCGGCAGAGACTGGATTATTACGCGATACCACGCCGCTTGAGATCGGTATTATGCGTTTGAAAGAGTCTCTGTCGGCCAACCTTGAGGATACGCGATGATCGTTGATTTTGACCCCGTAGCGATTGTTTTTGGGCCATTGGCTATTCGCTGGTACGGGTTTGCGTATCTGGTAGGTTTCGTCAGTGCTTGGTGGTGGGCAAAGCATCTGATCCGCCGATTTAGTTGCGGGAACCATCAGGGCATCACGCCTAAAATGATCGACGGTTTTATGACCTACGCCATTCTCGGGGTGATCTTCGGTGGGAGGCTTGGGCAGGTGGTGTTTTACTATCCAGAATACTATTTCCAGCACCCACTAGAAATTTTCCAAATTTGGCAAGGAGGGATGGCATTTCATGGTGGCGTGATCGGTGTACTGGTGGCGATAGCTTTGTTTGCGCGTCGTCACGGTATCGCATTTCGTGCTTTGGGCGATTTGGTTTGTGCGGGCGTACCCATCGGGCTGCTTTTGGGGCGTATCGCCAATTTTCTCAACGGTGAGCTTTGGGGACGTGTCACCGATGTGCCGTGGGGCGTTGTATTTCCGTTTTCTGGCACGATGGATTTGCGGCATCCTTCTCCGTTGTACGAGGCAGCTCTTGAAGGTGTATTGCTGTTTGGGGTTCTGTGCTTGCTGATTTTTCGCTTACGCGCTTTGCAGTATTTGGGTATGATCAGTGGTGCTTTTTTGCTGGGCTATGGCGTTCTGCGCAGTATTGCCGAGTTGTTTCGTGAGCCGGATGGCCATATCGGTTTGTTTTTGTTTGGCACATCTTGGGGGCAATGGTTGTCGGTACCGATGATCCTCGCCGGAGGCTCGCTGATCTGGTACGCATTGAGGACGAGGAAGCCACATGCTTGAGCCGCTACAGAATGCAGAATGGCAAACATCAGGCGTGGTGCATGGGTTTTTCGCGCGTCGTGGTGGGGTGAGTACGGGGATTTACGATAGCTTGAATTGTGGACGTGGTAGTGACGATTCTCCCGATGCTGTCCGCGAGAACCTGCGCCGTGTGGTGCGGCATGTTGGTGGCGCACGACTTGTGATGGCACAGCAAGTCCACAGCACAAGAGTGATCACAGTAGACGCGGATTTTGGTGATGAATCGTACCCTGAGGCCGATGGATTCGTCACCAACCAGCCTGGGGTGATGCTGGGAATTTTGTCCGCCGATTGCGCCCCGATATTGTTCGCTGATGTTGATGCGGGAGTGGTTGGTGCGGTTCATGCTGGTTGGAAAGGTGCGCTTGCCGGGATTGCAGTGCAGGCGGTGGCAGAGATGTGCCGGCTTGGTGCAAAGCGCCACCGGATCATGTCCGTGGTTGGTCCGGCGATTGCTGCCCAAAGCTACGAGGTCGCTGCCGAATTTCGTGCCGAGTTTCTGTGCCAAGACCCTAATCATGAAATGCATTTTGTTTCTGGCAGCAAAAGCAGCAAGTATCAATTTGACCTTGAGGGATTTTTACTCAGGCAATTGCGTGGGCTGTCTTTGGGACGAGTAGCGGGGTTGGGGATCGACACCTATCCTGAGCAGCAAGGGTTTTTCAGTAATCGCCGCCGTGTACACCGTGCTGAGCCGGACTATGGCCGTCAAATTTCTGTAATTGCGCTTCCGGTTTCTGGGGGCAAAGGATGAGACGGGCGCGTGCCAGGGCATGTCGAAATCTTTCTTGATGAGATGTGGCAGCAACAGAGTTCGGTATCGATGCAGGGTATTGAAGCAGGCATTGCTGGGCAACGCGGTGTATCGGCGGATATCGGGGCAGGGTGAGGGTAGTGAGGTGACTTTTGATGATATGCGTGCGATTGCCGCGTTGGAGTATCAGTCCCACGTCGTTGTTGATGCGATGCAGTGCGGCGATCCGGCGATTCCGCAAAAAGAATCTCTTCCTGATAGTCGGGTGATTAAGGCGTGGGCACCGCGCGTAACGTCGCTGAAGAAGCATTTTAGTATCGAAACCATCAAACGACGTTAACATACAGCAAGCACTGAGGGTGAGATAAGCATAATCGCGTAAAATGACGAATCTTTTGGTATTGGTATTGTTCCTAGGGATGATATTGGCGCTGTCGAAAAAGCGTTTTTATCTTTTGATAAGCTAAAATTTCTGGTTTACTTTCGCCATCCTATTTTTTTGCATGAGGAGAGATGTCGCGTAAGGCACAAGAGATACTGATAAGCGTAGATGGCCTTAGTTTCAAAAGATCACCCTTATTGAGCTTTTGAAAGGCTGATTGATTTTGACTTCTGTATCGCCCTCTGGAAAGTCTGTATAACGATAAAAATCGCAAAGGTTTGAGTGTGCCTTTCGGATGCTAGTTCTGCAATTTTTGTAAGATATCTCAGACCGTGAGATGGAACGGTACTTATCCGCTCATCGCTCACATTGTGTTGCCGCGGCCATCCTTGATCATCAACACGGGGGTGGACGACCTCCCTGCGAGCCACGAGAATACTGCAAACTTGCCTCCATCACGGAAGATCTCACAGTCAACACAGGACGATAATACCTCCAGAGGATCACCCGCTGCAGATAAATGCGCCAAATACCGCAAAAAGGCTCAAATTCTTCATTAATTCCCTCAAGAAAAATCGTCTCAAGCTCAAAAATACCTCTCGAGATAGTGAATCACAAATCAAACAAAAATCATGGTAAATGGAGTTGTCCAAGTCTTTCCGATAAGACCAAGGCGCAAGGCATCACTCCGTCAAACGCTGTGCCTAAGCGCATCATCAAGCCCTGCCAGCTAATGCTGGTGGGGCTTTTTTATGAGCGGTGGTTCGGGATTGCAGAGTAATGTTCTGTATCGACCATCTGCAAATCTGGCAACTGATTGATATATTTCTGAGTCTTCAAGCCCAGCGTAATCGCACGCTGCAATAACTCCAACGGATAGGCCGGATTTTGCATGGTGTCGTTGGCATAATCGTTGGCATCGTT
>JABSOH010000059.1 GCA_013216065.1 Alphaproteobacteria bacterium | reverse complement strand
GGTCTTATAACCAGACAACAGAATGGCTATATCCTGACCGCCACCCTGACAGAATTTCACTGTCCAGTGGGCATCAACATTCTTTCGGGCGGGCTTGGCCCGATGCGTCAGGGCCCCAGATATCTTCGGCTTTACTCCCGCGCTTCACAGCCTGCTTTTCCTCCTCACGCAAGCGTTTCTGCGACGCAGAGACCAGACCACAATCTGACCACCTCAAGGGAAATACCCCGCACGGGACAACGCACAACGCTGGAAAATCGCCCTCGTCAAACGCTCCCGGAATACCCGGCGCCTCGCCTTGCTTGACTCCAGACCTAAAAAGCGCAACCGACTCAGATGATCCCAGATCAGAAACTTCGTGCGTTTATCGCTCACATTAGTGTTACGCTGCCAGCCTTGAACATCAACACGGGGGTGGACGACCTCCTTGCCGGGTTACGGGAATACTGCAAACCCGCCTCCATCACGGAATTTCAAAGTCAACACAGGACGATCATACCTCCAGAGGATCACCCGCCGCAGATAAACGCGCCAAATGCAGCAAAAAAGCTTAAATTCTTCATTAAGCCCCCAAAAAAAAGCGTCTCACGCTCAAAAATGCGTCTCAAGATAATGAATCACAAATTAAACAAAAATCATGGTCAATAGAGGTGTCCACTTCGCAAAGACGTGCTCCACGGTAGCCCTGACTTTGTGATCGTGTTGGCCTGTTTTTGCCCGCTGGCGCCTACGGAAATGAATTTCAAACCTCATTTCCTTCTCATCTGACCGATAGGCCGTACCCGCCTAAACTCGCATCATTTCGCGGTTGCAACAACTCTGGTCAAGATGCTGATATGGTTCTTGTGGCCAAAGGTGGGCACTATGAGTTGGCCCTGACTGTCTTTGTTTGCGCCTACACTTCAAGGTCCAGCAGACATCCTTATCTTTCGGGTACATCTTGACGGGTTTGTCTTTCCGAACGTCAGGTGTCTCCCCGGCCTTGATCAGCGCCGTCTCGTCCTGTGTATTGCGTTGGCGCGGAGCTTTGACGATAGATGCGTCCATGCCCAAGCCAATAAACCTTGATCCCCAAGGTGGATCAAAACGGGCGGACAGCTACATCCTTCCCCTTGAGGTGCTCGCAAAACAGCCAGATCGTTTTCGTGACCAAATAGTAGTTGAATGATATCAATGGTTTGTGCTATCCAAGCGATTTGACAGACAGAGAATGGGCTTTGACAGAACCGCTTCTGCCCAGCATAGTTCTGGTGGACGGCCGAGAACGACGGATTTACAAGATGTGACGAATGCTATTCTCCATATCGATTCCAGCAGTTGCCAATGGCGGATGCCCCCCTTTTCGACGTGCAGCAGCATTCCTATGAGTGGCGCACAACGACGGTCTGTGGCCATCAGTTGCTTGTTATGAGCGTCCGCGAACTGGAAGAGAGGGCCCTGATCGCCGTCGGCAGGCGCACTTAACAGACGAGTGTCAAAACCACTAACAGCAGTGACGTTTCGGGCTATAACGCAGGTAAGCAAGGTCAAGGGCGATATTATCACCGATATGCTCGGCCTGATGCTATTCATCATTGTGCACAGCGCCGATGTTCAGGGTACCCCAAATTTGCTTGCCGCCATCGTTTTCCCTGGCTGCGCCATTGGCTATGTCGGTGGCAAGCTCGGGCGCTCCTTGAAGGGGCAATAAGGCAACCGGACAATCAAGATCATCAAATAACGGCACAGGGCTTTACGCACCTTCGCGTGGCTCGGAAGATGCCGCCTCCTCGCGCCGGGACTGGGGGAAATCCATCGCAAACTCAACCACATGCCGCTTGCCCACAAGACGCCTCGCAAAATACTGCTATCCCGCATACACCACCGGACGACCAAAGCCATCACAGACAGCATGAAGTTTCGAGTTCAGACCGCCTCTGGTTCGACCGATAGCCCATCCCTTTTTTAAGGAGCGATGCCGCTTCTTCACAAGTGAATCATAAATCACCAGCTTACAAAACCCCATCGCGCAATCGTGACATGATATGCAACAGACCAGCGAAGGTATAAATTTCCGTTTGAATCATAGCGGGGGATATCTCCGAATGTGAAGGTATAAAACGTATAATTTATATTATGGAAAATAAATACTGTATCAACGCTAGGCAATCAGCCTCTTAAAGACGACACTGTTCTCCAAGCCATCAAGGATAAACTGCATGGATAATGCCGCCAGCAAGACACCAAACACGCGTGCAATGACGTGAACTCCGATCTTGCCAAGCAATCGTTGCACTTGTGTGGCCATCAACATCGCCAACAAGGTTAAGCACAAGACACTCACCATACCTGCAACAGTCCAGAGGCTGATACGAAGGTCATCGCCAGAATCAGCCATCAGGAGGATAATCGCACCCATCGTGCCCGGACCTGCAATCATTGGCGTAGCGATAGGAAAGATCGATAGGTCCGCACGCTCAACAGTCTCTTGTTGTTCAGCTTTGGTCGCAGAGGATGCACCCGAAGGCTGCGCAAAGACCAGCTTGATCGCAATCAATAGCAGCAGAACACCGCCACCAATGCGCATGGCGGGTAATGTGATTCCCAAAATCCCTAGCAATGCATCGCCAAAAACAGAAAACGTCAGCAAGATGATGAGTGCAATGAGCGTGCCCTTAACCGCGGTGCGTATACGCTCTTGAGGTTGTACATCGGCGGTCAAGGACGCAAAAATCATACTGACATTCAAAGGGCTAATAGTGGCAAAAAAAGTCGCAAAGGAAATGTAAAAAGCTTCGTGTATCATCGAATCATGCTTTCATAGTTTGTAGATGATGCAGTAATTTTAGGGTCAAGGGAATCCGCTGATCGCTACGCGCCCAATTTCCGGCAGAATAGATCAAACGTTGATCCTTGCTGGCGCGAAAGTCCTTGGGATACTGCAACATTAAACATATCATACCATCTCTAAAATGGTCCTCGAAGAATTTTACGGCAACGCCTTGCGGGCCTGCATCAATTTTTTGTACCCGCAAAGTTTTGGCTAGCGCTTTGATTGAGATAATACTTAGCAGGTTCAATGTGGTCTCTGGAATCGGGCCAAAACGGTCACGAAACTCCTCACTAACCGCTTGAATTTCTGCATCATTCTCAAGTCGAGCAATACGACGATACAGCGATAGCCGAGTGGATAGATCGTGAATATAGTCTTCGGGAATTCCGACCGAAAGCCCGAGGTTGATCTCGATATTGTGTCTGGCATCCTTGGCAATAAGCTCGGTCTCGCTCCGGTCTTCGCCATTTCTTAGCGCCTCAAGAGCATCGCTCAGCATGCGCTGATACAGTTCGATCCCAACCTCGTTTATATGGCCAGACTGTTCAGACCCAACCAAGTTCCCTACCCCGCGTAGATCCATATCGTGGTGCGCCAATGTGAATCCCGCGCCCAAGGTATCAAGAGTTTGGAGAATTTCAAGTCGCTGAGCAGCATTTTGATGAATTTCGCCGCGCTTGGGCAGGCAAAGATAACAATTAGCCCGAACCGCCCCCCGACCGATACGCCCACGGATTTGATAGAGTTGCGACAGCCCAAAAAGATCCGGCCGATGCACGATCATGGTGTTAGCATTGGTGACATCAAGCCCGGATTCGATGATGCTGGTTGCCAATAACACATCGGCTTCGCCTTCGACAAAACGCCGCATTTCATCGTCCAATGTGTCCTGCTTCATGCGGCCATGAACCGTAGCGACTTCAAGCTCCGGGGTTATTTTTGCCAAAAGCGTCTCAAGCTCAGCAATGTATTTGATGCGAGGTGTGACAAAATAGGATTGTCCGTTGCGATCTTTCTCGCGCATTAAGGCATGCTCTATACTGACCTCATCAAATGGCTCCAAAATGGTGCGAATTGCGAGCCGATCAACCGGCGGCGTAGCAATAACACTCAGATCACGTACGCCCGATAGCGCCATATTCAAGGTTCTCGGTATCGGGGTTGCTGATAAGCTTAGGACATGAATTTCGGTGCGGAGGTTTTTCAGGTACTCTTTTTGCGAAACACCAAAGCGTTGCTCTTCGTCAATCACCAAAAGCTTTAAATTCTTAAATTTAACCTTTTTTCCGAGCAATGCATGCGTGCCAACTACGATGTCTAAACCGCCTTCCGACAATTTACTGAGAATGTCCGTTACCTCTGAAGGTTTATTGACGCGCGATCGAAGCGCGATCTCAAAACCAAAGCCTTGTAGACGCTTTTTCAGAATGCGATAGTGTTGCGCCGCCAGCAGCGTCGTCGGTGCCAGTAAAGCCACCTGCCCACCAGCATAAGCCGCCACAAAAATCGCATGCATCGCAATTTCGGTTTTCCCAAAGCCGACATCACCACAAATCAAGCGATCCATCGGATAGTTGCGTCCTAGGTCGTCGATCAAATCATCAATCGCGCCTTGCTGATCCTCAGTTAGACCAAAGGCGATATTCTGTTTAAAGCTTGCATACTGATCCCAGTCAGGCTCGATGGAGTTAAGCTGTACGCTATGACGTTTGGCAGCGAGAGAGATGAGGCTTTGCGAGATATCCTTGATACGCCCCCGTACGCGAGCCTTGCGAGTTTGCCAACCGATATGACCAAGACGGTCCAACACCCTGCCCTCGGCATCGGACTCGCCGTAGAGCGAAACCAACTCGATATTTTCGACGGGCAAATGCAGTATCCCGCCTTCGGCGTATTCGATTTTGATGCACTCGTGTACGATGCCTTCAGCAGAGATCGAAGATAGCCCCAGATAACGCCCAATACCGTGTTCAATATGTGTGACCAAATCTCCGGCGTTGATGGTTATCATATCAAGGATCATGTTTTTGGCTTGACGACTCCGGCGCACACGTTGGGTCTCTTCACCACCCAGCAACTCGACTTCACCCAGAAAAACCTGCTTGGGCGTTTCAAATCCGGCACGATTGAAGCTGTTAATGATATAGATAGTGTCCGGTGCATGGCGCTTTGCCTCGTTAAATGTTTGAATTGTAAGCAGTTTAAACCCACCCTCTTTGAGCAGGGCTCGGGTTTGCTTCTCGCGATGTGCTGTTGCTACAATCTTCACCTTACCCTTCCACTGGTTACCAGCGCGCAGCTTCAAGACCTCTAAAACACCTGCCTCACCGTTTAAAGCGCGCGCAGCAACAAAGTTCTCGATGGCAGAAATGGGGTACTCCAAATCTTGTTGCGCATCACTTGCAAACTCTTCAAAAGGCTCAAAAGACAATATACGCAACCGTCTCAATTCTCGCGCGAATGCCTCAGCGTCGGGATACAGGTACTCGGGTGCTAAGGGCTTGTAGGCTTCAGAGAGAACCTCGTCACGCTTGATGCTATTATTGCGTTTCGAGAGATCCGCATAGTGGTTGTATCGCATGCTGTAATAGGCTTGTATCTCGTTGAGTTTATCCTGCCCTCCTTGCAGACTGCCCTTGCCAAAAACGTACAGGGGATTGTCAAAATACGCGCTGATAAAGCCCATTTTGCCATAAAACAGAGCCTGCCAATGTTCCATCCCCCGATATGGCTGCTGCGCGGATATTGCAGCAAATAAAGAGTCCTGTGCACCCCCTAGGCCAAAGGCTTCGCGGTAGCCCTGTCGGAAGCACTGTACGGTTTCCGAATTTAGAATCACTTCACGACTGGGCATAATGGCGAGGTTCTGGCAGTGATCCGTCAAACGACGCTGGGTTAGTGGGTCAAAGTAGGTCAAGCTTTCCAACTCATCACCGAAAAAATCGAGCCGTATTGGTAGCTCTTGTCCGGGAGCGAAAACATCGATCAATCCACCGCGCTGAACAAATTCCCCGGGGTGATGCACCATGTCAGCGGCGTGAAAACCAAGATCGACCAAACATCGCGTGAGGTTTTCTGGTGAAATTTTGCTGCCAACCTCGAGTTGTAGTGCATTCAGTGCACGATAATGCTCCGGTGGCGGAACATAGTGCAAGAACGCATTGACAGGGATAATAATCAAATGCTTTTGATCATTTTTTTGACGGGAAAATTGGTACAGCAAACGTGCGCGTTCCGCTTGAATCGCGTCTTCAGGCGAAGACCGATCATAGGGGGCGCAATTCCACGCTGGGAAAATGTCGATGTCCAATGCGAGGCGTGTATCCGAAAAAAATCTGACCGCATTACGCAAACTATGAGCATCGGCGAGGTGCGCAGCAATATACACCATTGTCTGCTCTTGGCTATCGCGCAGCAAATCCGCCAGAACTTTTGCCACACCCCCAGCAGGAACATGACGCAACAGAACCGCCTTCGCAGGACTTTCTGGGATACTATCAACTGAAAATATGTCACTCACGCGGTGTTCTCACCACGGTATGGGTGCGCGCGCATCCATTGCCAAATATCCCGCAATAACAGCAAAATCTTTTGCTCCATCTCTGTTGAAACCCCAGCAGTAAGGGCGCTGAGTTTCTCTTCTGTGTTCTCGCCATCTTCGGAAAGTGCTTGATACATCGGCTGATCGTTGAAGTTCAAGAGTAGCATAAAGGTTGTGGCTTGATCGGCATTCATACGTGGAAGGTGCTCGGCGCAATAGCGCCCAAGCACGATGTCCATTTCACGAATCCCACGATGGGTAGCACGAAATAGTAATTTGCGTTTTAGGCCATCATTTAGCATGAGTATTCCGCCATATCGCTCTTTGCATAACCTGAGGCGGAAACAGATACAACCAGCAAGTCCGCACAACAAATAAAATATTCAGCGTGTACTTATACTAGCCAAAGTCTATACCCACACAAACTGCACAGCCATCATCAAGGGCGTACAGATTGTGCACTGCGGGGGCCCCCCCCGGGCTCGGGCAGGATTTTGATGGCGTGATCGCCTTTGTCACCAGCGTCAATGGCGGTTTTGGCACGAAGGCAACCTCACAACAGATGCAGACCAAATTGAAGCCGTAGCATGCTTTGGCGGATGCCAGAGTAGTGTACGTCTCGGCGACCTGGGCCAACCGAGGTGGCCAAAAACCTGGCCTATGCCGAACGGCTTGGGCTGTGGAGACTGGGTATAATCTTTGATGATTGTTCTGATTTTATCTCCTCGATCGCAAAAGGCAGCATTATCGCCATGAAAGTGATCTCACGCGATATGAAGACGATGGGCTACACTATGCCGCCCACGCCTTATCCCACGATGGGGTGACGATGGATATGCTGGAACATCAACTGAGCGATGAACAAATCACGATCTATGATAACTATTCCCAAAGCCTATGCCGTGATCCATCAGAATATCATCAGAGGACTGGAAACCTGCAATATCACACAGGAGAGCAAAGCCCTATACTAAACCATGAACTCGATAGCCACTCATCGGCAATGTCGACCTTTGTCGGAGCCATTATCTTCCCCGGCTCAGAGGCCGTGGCCGAAAACCCCGCCGAGCCCCGCCAGCTAGCGCTGGTGGAACTTTTTCGATAAGACTCAGAACATATGTTTGATGACAAGGCATAAGGCATATTGTATGGTTTAGATAGTGTTGAAAGATTAAGAGGGTCTGATTTCTGGGGCTATACAGCTTCCCCTGACGCAAGGTGAACAGCTTCCAGAACTTTAAACATTTACACATAAATAGGGATTTTGGTAGATGCCAGCTAAAGAGAACGGCAGATCGCAAGCGGCCAATTTGGGATTTGAGGCAAAACTATTCTTAGCAGCAGACAAACTGCGCGGCAGTATGGACGCCAGCGAGTACAAGCATGTAGTTTTGGGGCTGGTGTTTCTGAAATACATTTCTGATGCCTTCAATGGCGTGTATGAAAAGCTCAAAGCTGATGAAAATGCGGACGAGGAAGATGCCGAGGAATATTTGGCGGAGCGCACCTTTTGGGTGCCTAAAGAAGCGCGTTGGGGCTACTTACAGTCTAATGCCAAACAGCCCACCATCGGCAAGCTGGTTGATGACGCGATGCTGGCGATTGAGAAGTCCAATGTCAGTCTAAAAGGCGTTTTGCCCACCAACTTCGCACGCGAAGCCCTCAACAAACAGATGTTGGGTGAACTAGTCGACCTCATCAGCACCATTGGGATGAAGGAAGAAAGCAACCGTTCCAAAGACATTTTGGGGCGCGTCTATGAGTATTTTCTGGGCGGCTTTGCGGGTGCTGAAGGCAAACGTGGTGGTGAATTCTACACGCCGCGTTCAGTGGTGCGGGTGCTGACCGAAATGTTGGAACCCTACAAAGGCCGCGTTTACGATCCTTGTTGTGGCTCTGGCGGTATGTTTGTCCAATCTGAAAAGTTTGTCGTCGAACATGGTGGCCGCATAGGCGACATTCGCGTTTATGGACAGGAAATGAACAATACCACCTGGCGGCTGGCCAAAATGAACATGGCGGTGCGTGGTATTGATGCGGATATTCAGTGGAACAATGAAGGCAGCTTTCATAAAGACGAACTACCCGACTTAAAAGCTGACTTCATCCTCGCCAACCCACCCTTCAACATCAGTGACTGGGGCGGCGGTCGATTACGTGAAGATGTGCGTTGGAAGTATGGAATACCGCCTGCCGGCAATGCCAATTATGCGTGGCTGCAGCACATCATTCATCATCTGGCAACAAATGGTACAGCGGGCGTGGTGTTGGCGAATGGCTCCATGTCTTCAAATTCATCTGGTGAAGGAGATATTCGTCAAAACCTGGTGGAGGCGGATTTGGTGGATTGTATGGTGGCCTTACCAGGTGCCTTGTTTTATTCAACACCAATACCAGCTTGCCTTTGGTTTTTGGCTAAAAACAAAAACCCGGGAAATGCCTGGCGTGATCGGCGCGGTGAAATTCTGTTCATTGATGCTCGAAAATTGGGTCACATGGTAGACAGGAAGCGGCGTGAATTAAGCGATGAAGATATCGCACGAATAGCAGACACCTACCACGCTTGGCGCAGTGAGGGTGAAGCGATCAAGCGACGCAGCGCCTATGAAGACATCGCAGGGTTCTGCTTTTCTGCTACAATAGATGATCTCAAAGAGCATGGCTATGTGCTCACATCTGGTCGCTTTGTTGGTGCCGAAGATGAAGAAGATGATGGTGTGCCGTTTGAGGAGAAGTTCTTTGCCTTGAAGGAGAAATTAGAGGCACAGTTTGCTGAAAATGACAAATTAACCGAATCAATACGTATCGCACTAGGACGCTTGAAATGACGCTTGATTTTACACCCTTGGAAAAAGCAATCGGAACTTGGAAAGAAGCGTTGGACGAATATGAAAAAACGCACAATATCTTTGTTCGGGATGCGTGTATTCAGCGTTTTGGATATACTTATGATCTTTCCCACAAAATGTTGAAGCGTTACCTAGAAGAAATTTCTGCAAATCCATCGGAAGTTAGCGAAATGTCTTTTCAAGATTTAATTCGCAAAGGCGCGGAAGTTGGTGCGCTGGATAACAGTTGGGATGTCTGGAAGGGCTATCGCCATGCCAGAAACGTCACGAGTCATGCCTATGATGAGGCCAAAGCAGAACAGGTTTTCGAGCAGATATCGGAATTTTATGCAGAAGCGAAATTTTTGTTGAATAATTTAAAGCAGCAAAACATTTAAACTCCATGACTTCCAAAGTTGACATATCCCCTGATTGTTTGGAAACTGTGCAGTCCATTCTGCGGACATATTTACCGTCTGATGTGCGTGTGTGGGTGTTCGGGAGTCGGTCTACTTGGACGGCGAAGGATTTTTCAGACCTTGATTTAGTGCTTGAAAGTTCTTCAGGTGTAAAAATAGCGCACGAAACGATGGTTGATCTTGACGATGCCTTTGAAGAATCAAATCTGCCTTGAGAAGTTGATGTACTTGATTACACTGCGGTTACGCCTGAATTTAAAGCGATCATAGATGCAGGCAAAGTGCGGTTGAGATCAAGAGTTAAGAACGATTGGAAATCTATGCGCATAGGGGATTTAGTTGAGATGATTACTGAAAAAGTTACAGCAGGTAATGTTTCAGAGAATAATTATATATCAACCGACAACATGCTGCCTAATCGTTGCGGGATAGAAGTCGCATCTTCGCTTCCCAATGCCGCTAAATTCAACCATTTTCGAGCTAATGACACTCTGTTTTCTAACATTAGAACCTACTTTAGGAAGGTTTGGCTAGCGAAATTTTCAGGCGGTGCTTTATCAGACGTATTGATTTTTAGAAGTAAGAATAGCTCATTATTGAATCCTGTTTACCTATATTATCTGGTATCAAATGAAGAGTTTATCAATTACACGAGCCGCACTTCTAAGGGTGCAAAAATGCCCCGCGGTGATAAAGTATCTATCAATAAATTTATTTTTAAATTACCAGAAATCTCTGAACAACAAGCCATTGCCTCAGTTTTAGGCGTGCTGGACGACAAAATCGAAAACAACCGCCGCATAAATGAAACGCTGGAGGAAATGGCACGGGAAATTTTCAAAAGCTGGTTTGTGGATTTCGATCCTGTGCATG
>JABSOH010000006.1 GCA_013216065.1 Alphaproteobacteria bacterium | reverse complement strand
CGCGAGACTTTTTATGAATGGAAAAGGCGCTATGCAGTAGCTGGCGATGCTGGGCTCCAAACCATGTCCTGAGAATCCGCAGCCCTAGGAAGATCGAAGAAAAGCCAACTATCATTTTGGCTCTTGCCTGATCTTTGGAGTGCTTATTTCGATATGAAAGTCCCCTGTACCGGGGTGTATTTTGTTCTCAAGCGTTGGCAAAAGTACTGTGATCTTCGGGCAAAAAATTTATGCAAAAAGCCTTTTTGCCCTCATACTGCAAGAAACTATAACAAGATTTGCGGATGGGTGCAAAATTTCGGGCAAAAATACCTGAGAATTCCTCTGATGATCAAGGAGTGTGGTGACAAGGAGGCCATTTGTGGGGAGTAATAGCGAGGCTACAATCCGCGTTTCTTCAAGCGTCGCATCAGGAGTCGATTTTTGGCCTGCTGGGCGTAATCCATCAGGCCGCGCGCAGTATAGTCAGTGATCTGCGTGTCTGCACCAGCATCTAGCAACGCTTCGAGCGCAGCCCAGTGGCCTTTGCGCGCAGCGTGGAATAGAGCCACCTCGCCGTTGTGATTTTGGGCGTTCAGTTTGCTTCCTGCTGTAATTAAACGCTCCAGCACCACAGTGTGGCCTTGACTGGTGGCGTAGTGCAGTGCGGTATTGCCAGCATTGTCGGTGGCACCGAGATTGCTTCCCTTGCTGATTAGGAAATCGATTATCTCGGTTTCACCAAGCAGTGCGGCCACAATCAATGCTGTACGCCCTTGACTATCGCGATCGTTGAAGCGTTGGCGTGCGTTCAGCCAGAATTTTTTTAGTGCGTCGATATTCTGATCAAGCACGGCTTCGATCACAGGTGGCTCTGCGCCAACCTTGCGGTTTTTGTAAAACTCAATCCCGCCGATTTGGGCACAAGCCAGACCAAACATCAGCACAAACAATGCTGGTGCGCAAAGACATCCTGCGACTTTGTGTAGCACGGTGAAACTCTAGCTTTGAACGGCAGTATCGGTCTCACCAGCAGGCGGAGGCTTTTTGCTCCGCACTGATGATGCTCGGCTACCGGATTTCTTCGACTTGATCGGCGAGTCGGTTTTATTGATGTTCTCGCCGTTCAGCAAGGCGTTGATATTGTCACCCGACAAGGTCTCGTATTCTAGCAAACCCTTAGCGATGATGTGCAGTTCGTTTTCGTGTTCGTTGAGGATTTTCCAGCAGTCCTTGGTAGCACGGCTGATCAACGCACGAATTTCATCGTCGATCAGTTTCGCAGTCTTATCGGACATGTTGATCGTGCGTGCTACCAAATGCCCAAGAAAGACCTCGTCCTGATTTTCCTGATAACGCAGAGGGCCTAACTTATCGCTCATGCCCCATTCGGTGACCATGCGTCTTGATAACGAAGTGATCATCTCGATATCGCTCGATGCGCCGGTAGTAATTTTCTCAGGACCAAAGATTTTTTCCTCAGCCAGTCGTCCGCCCATGCCGACCACCAGATTGGCTTCCAGCTTGTCGCGCGCCATCGAAATTTCATCGCGCTCAGGCAGACGCATCACCATCCCCAAAGCCCGCCCGCGCGGGATAATCGTCGCTTTGTGAATCGGATCCGAGGCCGGCGAATGCAACGCCGCCAGCGCATGTCCAGCTTCGTGGTACGCGGTGAGCTTTTTTTCGTCTTCGCTCATGACCATGGAACGCCGCTCGGCCCCCATCATCACTTTGTCCTTAGCCTCCTCAAGTTCGCGCATCGATACCGCGCGCCGATTACGGCGTGCAGCGATCAAAGCCGCTTCGTTGACGATGTTCGCTAGATCCGCGCCTGAAAAACCCGGCGTACCGCGCGCGATGATGCGGATATTCACGTCCGGTGTGATTGGGATTTTCTTGATGTGGACGTTGATAATTTTCTCACGCCCTAGGATATCTGGGTTCGGTACCACAACTTGACGGTCAAAACGTCCGGGGCGCAATAGTGCAGGATCAAGAACGTCCGGACGGTTGGTGGCTGCGATCAAGATCACGCCCTCGTTGCTTTCAAAGCCGTCCATCTCAACCAGCAATTGATTCAAGGTCTGTTCGCGTTCATCGTTGCCGCCGCCAAGCCCTGCGCCACGGTGGCGTCCGACGGCATCAATCTCGTCGATGAAAATGATGCACGGCGCGTTCTTTTTGCCTTGCTCGAACATGTCGCGCACCCGCGCAGCCCCGACGCCCACGAACATTTCAACGAAGTCGGAACCACTGATGGTGAAAAACGGCACGTTAGCCTCGCCTGCAACTGCGCGTGCGGTCAAGGTTTTTCCAGTGCCTGGAGGGCCGATCAACAGCACGCCCTTAGGAATTCTGCCGCCCAGACGTTGGTAACGACTGGGGTCGCGCAGAAATTCGACAATTTCCTCAAGCTCTTGTTTGGCTTCTTCGATGCCCGCCACGTCATCAAAAGTCACACGGTCAGATTTTTCGTTCAGTAATTTGGCCTTCGATTTGCCAAAGCCCATGGCTTTGTTGGCGCCACCGCCCTGCATTTGTCGCCATAGGAACACCCAAACGCCGATCAGCAACAGCATCGGCAAGAGGTTGATCAGCAGTGCACTCAGCAACGAAGGGCCTTCGATGGGCTTCGCCGTGATCTGCACGTTGTGTTGGCGTAATAGCGGCAGTAACTCAATATCGTTAGGTGCGTAGGTTTTGAAGCTCTGGTTGATGGTGGTATAGCCCGAGATGTTGTTGCCCTCGATCTGGACCTGCCGCACCTGGTTATTCTCGACTCGGCTGACAAATTCCGAATAGGAAATCTGGGTACCGTCGGCTTCAAATTGGCTTTTGGTGAAGATATTGTACAGAAAGGCCGCTAGCGCGATAATCACAAGCCAGAGGCCGATATTTTTACCTAAACTGACCATTTGGAGTGTCTCCCAAGTGCTGCGCAGAGTATAGTGAAAGGCTGCGCGACGTCTTCTTAAGATATAGGGTAAAGTGAGGTGAAATAAAGGCCTGATTTGGATAAATCGGTTCCGAGGGGCTGAGGCGGTGTGAAGTCAAAAGAAATTTTATCAGAATTTGAAGGGCTTAGGACATTTTCCGGCTGGTCGGGTGAGGTTGCGCTGGGGTAGGTTTCGCCAAGAAAGCCGCAGGATGCGTAGTGCGGGAAGGCTTTGCGCCAGCCGCGCCGTCCGAGGGGACGAATCATTATCGGGTGTGGATAATCGTGGCTTATCTGCCAGACTGCGCCCCATTTTTGGGTTGTGCCGGGGGCAAGGGTTTGCGGTGCCGGACGGTCTTCGCCGTAGAGCCAAACGCCGTTTCCGACTACGGCAAGCCGCGTGCCGCCAAGAGTGATCTGTTGCCTTTGTGGTGCCTGCATCCAAATGCAGGCACGGCGCAGTTTCGCGCGGCGTGGTGGATAGGGGGCCCCAGTGATATAACAGATCATGCTGCCGAGGGTGCGTTGCTGTACGCAGGCGTGGTAGTCGGGCCAATGGCTGCGATCCAAATACAGAATGCCCAGTAGGGGAGAGCGAACGCTTTGCCGCCACAGGGCGCGACAGGCGGCAAGCTCAACACTGGCATGATAGCGTGCGCGTTCGGCAAGGCGCACAGCGTGGTGTTCAAGGTTGGGGTTTTGTTGCAGCCAGTGCCTTAGCTGTACGCGCCGGAAGCGCGGGTTTTGATTGCTGGGATCGTCGATGATGGGCGCGCCAGCTTGGCTGGCATACGCACGCAATGCCCCGGGCGTGTGATCCAAAAGTGGGCGCAGCAAGGTGATGTCTTGATGCTGGCTGGTGGGCAAAATGCCACTCAGTCCGAGGACATGACTGCCGCGCGCTAGGTGATCCAGCACAGTTTCTGCCTGATCACGACGATGGTGGGCTAATAAGACAGCATCGGCGTGGACTTCACGGGCGTACTGGCACAACAAATTTAGTCGTTGTGCGCGGGCGAAGGCTTGGAGGTTGCCGCTCGGGGTCTCCGTGACACTCATAAGGCGGCTCGGGATATGGCGTTGCGTTAACCAATGCACAGTTTGTTTGGCTTCGGAAGCTGATTCGCGCCGCAGCCTATGATCAACCACGGCCACCAGCAAGGATCCACCGTGTACTTGCAGCCATTTCTGGCACAGCAAAGTTAAGGAAAAGCTGTCGGCTCCGCCCGAGCAGCCCACGACCAATTTCGGCGGCAATCTTGGGGGCAATTCGGCAACAGAAGGTGATTGTAAAAGCGGTTGGAGCAGTGCCTCAAGTTTGTTGCTGAAGGCTACTTCTAAGGCCGATCTATCCACTGCAACCGAAGCGTTCCAACGCTTTTTTGCGGTTAAGCGCGATAGCACCGGGCAATTTATCGGCGCGCTTAGCCATGTCGCCGAGGGTTTTGCAGGCCTCCTCAAGGCGGCCAAGGCTGCCGAGCGAAAGCCCTATTTTCAGCAGACTATCTAGGTATTTTGCGCCGTCGGGGAATTGCAATGCCACGCGCGCAAATTGGCTCATGGCGTGCTCGTAATTGTTCTCGACGTAATAGGTTTCACCCAGCCAGTAGAGTACGTTGCTCGATAGAGCGTGTTTGGGGTCTTCGAGATGCAATGCTTCGAAAGCCTGTCGTGCCATGGTGTATTGGCCGAGTTGAATCTGCTTGATGGCTTGATCATAACGATCGACGAAATTCTGTTCTGTTGCGGACGTGGCATCAAGGGTGTTACCGTTCGCGTCCACGACAAGCTGGCCGAGACTGCCAGTGATGGTGCTTGCGGTAGCATTTTTTGGTGCTAGTGCAGTCTCGGGTGTGCTGGGTTGTGCTGAGGCATCAGGCATGGGCGTTTCGGGTGCAACACTATCGAGAGCGTCTTCGATCTCTTGCAAACGCAGGTCAAGATCCCCAACCAGCTTATCCAAGCGTCCTTCCAGCCGCTTGAAGTTAAAACCGATTTCTTCGATCTCGCCCTGCAAACGTCGGCGATCTTGGCGTTCGCCTTCGAAATTGGCTTGTAGACGCACTTGTTGCCCACGCACGGCCGCAATCTCTTCGCGCAAGGTATTGACTTCCGCCGCAACATCCGTGGATTGCGCCATGGCCACCCCGATTGGCAAGGCTATAAAGCTTAGTGCCGAAACCATCAAGGCGAGTAGGGTGCGCGGGTTCATCATCGCCAAATACACATCAAAACTGCACCAAAACGATGCGAGAGAGACACCGTGCCGGACGGTCACAACACCAGGAAGGTGCTCTGACAGCACGACTTAAACGTATGCCACAGAACACGATGAGGGATTAGTTGATGTCGATTTTGGTTACTGCACGACGGTTTTCCTGCCAAGCTTCCTCGTTGTTTCCAATCATTGCGGGACGTTCCTTGCCGTAGGCGATGACAGTAATGCGGTCAGGGTCAATTCCGAGACCAACCATATAGCCATGCACCGACTGCGCCCGACGTTCGGACAGGGCAAGGTTGTACTCGCGAGTGCCACGATTATCGGCGTGTCCGCCAATAACGATCCTAACATTTCCGAAGCGCTTCAACCAGCGCACTTGTGTATCGAGGGTTTCGGTGGCTTTGGCACTGAGGTCATAACGATCAAAGTCGAAATACACCCGATCACGCACGTTGAGCGTGAAGTCTTCCATGCTGCCAGGCAATATCACTGGAGAGCTGACCGAGCTATCTGTCGACACGGTGCTGGTGGTACTGATCTGCGAAGTGTGCGCCTCACCCGAGGTAGCGATGTCGGTGGTGGTGTCTTCTTGCGGGCTGGTCGAGCAAGCGCTCAACACCAATGCGGTTCCAGCGAGAGTAATCCAGTGGGCTCTGAGGTTCATAATGGTCTCCTTAAAATTGAGCAAAATCGTCTTAGCGGGGTGTCTGTGTATATTCTGTCTATAACAATGCATGTGCATATAGTCTGTTCGAAAAGCGTGTGTCGTGGTCACATTTTTTCGGAAAATTTTTACATCAAAGCCTGAAAATTCGTAAATCACAGCAGAAAAGCGACCTGCAAAACCCCAAAGCACCTCGCCCGGACATAAAAACATGCGGATAAATTCCGCTCAATTTTGCCCGCACGCTCTAACTTGCGACTCATTATGCCCTAGCGCAGGGGGTTTTTCCACTGAAAACTTAAGGTGTTGAGTTCACTGATGCAGAGCTTACTTCAGTGGCTTTAGTGGTGACCATGCTGGATCGGAAGCGTCCCCAGGTGTTGGCACTTCGCGCAAGTTAAAGCCGGTCAGGTCAACGCTGTAGAGTTTTGCTCCGCTGCCGTCGCGAAATTCGCGGAAGAACATCAACACGCGGCCGTTCGGCGACCAAGTTGGACCTTCTTCAAGGTAGCTTTGCGAAAGTAGGCGTTCTTGCGAGCCATCGGGACGCATGACCCCGATGTAAAACTTGCCGCCGCGTTGTTTAGTGAACGCGATCAGATCCCCGCGAGGAGACCATACGGGTGTTGTGTACGCGCCTTTGCCAAAGCTGATGCGGGCTGGGTTTCTGCCGTCGGCGTTCATAACGTAAAGATGCGGTTTGCCGCCGCGATCAGAGTTGAATGCTACGCGGCTGCCGTCGGGCGAGAAGCTTGGCGATGTATCGATGGCGTTGTTGTTGGTGAGGCGGCGGCGTTGGCGATTATGGAGGTTGACGATGAAAATTTCCGAGTTGCCATGCACAGACTGGCTGAAAATCAGCGAGTTGCCATCGGGCGAGAAGCGTGGTGCGAAGGTGATGCCTTCGTAGTTGCCGAGAATTTCGCGGCGTCCAGTGCCGATGTCGTAGAGGTAGACATGAGGCACGCCTGAGGAATAGCTGAGATAGGTAATTTCACGCTTGGTTGGAGAGAAGCGCGGCGTCAAGACCGTCGCGCTACCGTCGGTGAAAAAGCGATGATTGGCGCCGTCCTGATCCATGATGGCCAAACGTTTGATGCGCATATCGGCAGGGCCAGACTCGGCGACGTAGACGATGCTGCTATCAAAGTATGCGCCCTCGCCGGTCAGGCGGCTGTAGATAGCATCCGAGATAATATGGGCGATCCGTCGCCATGCGCTGGTGTTGGCAGAATACTCGCTTGCGTGCATTTGGATTTCTCGGAAGGAGTCCCACAGCCGGAAGCCTACGCTGATTGAGCCATCGGCTCTTTGCTCGACGCGGCCATGTACCATGGCCTGTGCCCCAATGATGCGCCAGTTTTCAAAGTTTGGCACGCGATCTAAAGCGAGAAAGGATTTGATCATCGTCTCGGTTGGAGTGAGGGTGAACAATCTGGTGTTGGCAAGGTTGTTGCGAATAACCCCGGCAATCGAGCGACTGAGGTTTTGTTCCGTGACCGAAGTCTGATCCGAGGCAAAGTCGAGTACTGCGATTGGTAGAGGTTTGCTGTGGCCTTGGGTGATATCGACTCGTAATTGTGCCTGTGCGAGTTGGGGACCAAACATCAAGCCGAACACAAGGATGAGGCTACGGGTGAAAAGCGAAACAGCGAGTAAAATCGGTGCGAACATCAGAACATTTCCTTTGGGTCAAAGACCAAAATCATCTCTTGCCACAAGGTGAATTTTTCTAGAGGCAAATTCAACGTGCTACAGAGTGGCTGACGCAGAGCGCGCAGAGCGCTTTCAGCGGCGATTTTGTAGTAAGGATTACTGGTTTGAGTGCCTTCGTCAAGCAGGGATGCGCGCAAAACTCTACCATCTGGGCGAATACTGACTTGAATTTCGATGCGCAAGTCCTCGGCGGCAACCGCGCCCGAAGGAATATTCCAGCATTGTGCCAACTGCACACGCAGAGCGTTGAAATCGTCCATTGCCAGCCCTTGTGTCGCGGCGATTGGGGGGGATTCAGACGCGTTCCGCGCGAGTTGATCAAATAAATCATCATCCTTTGGAGAGTCAGCTTCGGCGATTTGGGTAGTTTTTGGAGTTGATTCAGACTCGATGGGTTCTTCGCTCAAGATTTTCAGTAGAGAAATCAGATCCTTGGTGTCTTGCTCGGACTGTTGAGGCGTTTGCTCGACGATGTGTTGTGGGGGGAACGGTGCAGGTGATTGCACAACCTCTGCGGATTTCGACTCAGGCTTGGGCTTTGGCACAGGCTTGGGTTCTGACTCAGGCTTGGGCTTTGGCACAGGCTTGGGTTCTGGCACAGGCTTGGGTTCTGGCACAGGCTTGGGTTCTGGCACAGGCTTGGGTGTTACCACCGGGGCAAGAGTCACCTCCACCGCACCGTACTGCACAATTGGTTCTGGGGTACTCCACGCAAACTCCAGCCAAGTGATCAGTCCCACTGCAATATGTAATATCACCGAGAGCAGCAGAGCACGTGACATTATTGATCCGGTGCGTTTGCCAGCAGGACCACTTTGCGAAAACCCGCCGCCGAGATTTGCCCCATCACGCTAAGCACAGAGCCATAGTCGAGGTTGGTATCGCCACGCACGTAGATTTGCATATCGGGATTCGCTCCTGACATTACGGCCAGGCGCGGTACAAGACGGCTTGTGATAATCGGGGTATCTTGTATATAGATCACGCCTTCAACATCGATCGATACCACCACAGGCTCTTCGGTTTTGGTCAAGTTAGTGGCCGCGGTCTTGGGCAGATTCAACACCACCCCCATGCTGAGCAGGGGAGCAGTGACCATAAACACGATCAGCAGCACCAGCATCACATCGACGAAGGGGGTGATGTTGATCTGATTGTCTAGTTTCAAGCGCCTCATTCGGCGAGGAGGCAGTAGGGTTTGCAGGCTCATGGCTCTCGATGCTTAGCGCGGGTTGAGGGTGGCGAGTTGCCGAGAGAAAATTGCCAAGACTTCGGTAGCGAATTGTTCGCTTTTTTGGCTTTGGGCGTCGATATCGCCGAGGAATTTGTTGTAGGCCAGCGTTGCGGGGATGGCAGCGATCAGGCCAAGCGCGGTGGCAAATAAGGCTTCGGCGATACCAGGCGCGACCACGGCGAGCGAGGTTTGTTTGCTGAGTGCGATGGCAGTGAAGCTGTTCATGATTCCCCAGACCGTGCCGAACAGACCGATGAAGGGGCAGGCCGAGCCGAATGAGGCCAGTAGAGAGAGGTATTGGCCACTGCGCTGGTTTTCCTGATCAATGGTGGCGCGGGCGAGGTTGGCGATCCGAGCGAGCACGCGTTCTCCGCTACCGCGTTCGACTTCGGTTTTGCTGCGTTGCCATTCTTCAAAGCAGCACAGTAAGATCACTTCCAGCGAGTTTTTGGGCTGATCGGCGATTTCCTCGACGAGGCCGGGGATGCTGGTTCCAGACCAAAATCGGGCTTCGAAAGTGCTTGCTGAACGGTTGAGCTTTAGAAGATGGAGATATTTCTGCATAATGATGGCCCAGCACACTACTGAGCATACCAACAGGGTGATGATGACGGCTTTCACCACCCAGTCGGCTTGCCAGAACAACGCGAAGAAGCTGAATTTTGCAGCATCTATGGTTTCTTGTGTTGCAAAATTGATGACGTCGTTTTCCATGGTTTTTCCGGAGGCTGAACTGGTTATGGCGTGGTATCGTGCAACTGAATCTTGTTCAAAAAATGACAAGAGTAAAGTTTTTTCTACTCTGCATCGAATAAGTCTTCCTGTGACCTCGAATCGGGTGGTCGCTGACCGAGATATTTCCAGCCCTCAGGTGCTAGCATCCTGCCGCGCGGTTGCCGCATGATCAAGCGTTGTTGCAGCAAGAACGGCTCAATCACATCTTCGAGGATGTCGCGTTTCTGCCCGAGAGTGGCGGCCAGAGCCTCAATGCCGCAGGGGCCACCGCCGTAGGTATCGGCGAGGCACAGCAAGTATTCGCGGTCGAGATCATCCAGCCCGCGCCCATCGACACCCAATTGTCGCAAAGCGTGATCCGCTATCTCAGGGTTAATCTCGGCGTCAGGGTTGTGGTGTTGGGCGATATCGCGTACGCGACGCAGTAAACGGTGTGCGATCCGTGGTGTGCCGCGAGCGCGGCGGGAAATTTCGTGTGCGGCGGATTCGGTGAGGGGTATGTGCAGCAGTCCAGCTGTCTGCAGCAGAATTTTGGCTAAAGTTATCGGATCGTACAGGGTGAGGTTCAACAGCACGCCAAAGCGCTCGCGCAAGGGGGTGCTGAGCAGTCCAGTACGGGTGGTGGCAGCAATCAGGGTGAACGGCGCGATGGGAATGCGCACAGTGCGGGCGGCGGGACCTTCGCCGATGATCAGATCGAGGTGAAAATCTTCCATCGCACCGTAGAGAATTTCCTCCATGTGCGGGCCTAGGCGGTGAACCTCGTCAATGAATAGCACATCGCGAGGTTTGAGGTTGGTCAAGATTGCCGCAAGGTCGCCGGTTTTGGTCAGCATCGGGGCGGCGGTACTGCGGATATCGACACCAAGTTCGGCGGCGATGATCCGGGCTAGTGTGGTTTTTCCGAGTCCCGGTGGACCTGCGAGTAAGCAGTGATCGAGTGCGTCTTGGCGTTGCACGGAGGCGTGGGCGAAAATCTCGAGGTTGCGGCACAGGGCGTCCTGTCCGATGAATTGGGCGAGCCTAGTTGGGCGCAATGCTCCGTGGGTGGCAACGGGTTCACTGGCGTTGGATTCCGGGCGCAGCAGAGAACATGGCGGGGCAGGGTGTTGCATTATCATCGTTGTCCATCACCTTGGAGTTTGCTCGTGCAAAAGGCGCAAGGCGAGCGTGATCAGGGATTCGAGATTTTCCGCCGGAGATTGGTGTTGCACTGATTGCACGGCTTGTTGCGCAACGGTTCCTGAATAGCCGAGATTGCTGAGGGCAGAAACCGCCTCAGCTGTCAGTGAACTTTGTGCGACGATAGCAGACATTACAGCAGGATCTGTACCTTGAAGCCCATTCAGCTTGCCGAGCTTTGCGCCCATTTCGTGGATGATACGTTCGGCGAGTTTCTTGCCAACTCCATCGGCTTGGGTCAGGCGTGCGCTATCGCCGGCCACTAGGGTATCGAGCAGACCTTGCCAACTCAGTACCGCAATCAATGCCAAGGCCACCTTTGCACCTACCCCCGGTACGTCGAGCATCATCACGAAGCCCTTAACGTCGCTGATAGCGCTGAAACCGTACAGTTTTGTGCCGTCTTCGCGGGTGATGCTGTGAATCCAAAGCTCCGTGCCCTCCCCAATCCTGGCCTGCACCACACCACCGGGGCAGGTCACGATATAGCCAACCCCGTGGGTCAAGACGATCACTTGATCGAGGTTACCCTGCGGTTCTAGCCATTGTACATTGCCGCTCAGATAACCGATCATGATCCGCCTCCCTGCGCTAAGGTGCGTGCCTCAAGCTGCCGACGCTGCTGGGCGCACACCGCCACACACAACGCATCAATCGCGTGTGCATTCTTGGTGTTGATACCCGGCAACAAAAACTGAATCATCGCCAACATCTGTTGCTTTTGAGCATTGCCCTTGCCGACAATCGCGCTTTTGATAGCACGGTTATGAAATTCGCGTACTGGAATCCCACGATGTGCAACTGCAAGTAACGCCGCCGCTCGGCCGTGGCACAGTTTCATTGTCGCCACCGGATTACGATTGACAAAAACCTCCTCAACCGCCACCATGCTCGGATGGTAGGTGTCGATCACGTCGAGCAAAGTTCGAAAAATTTGGTGCAGCCGCGACCCCAAATCTTCCTGCGTCGTCGTGCTGATGCTGCCTGCCGCATGGAATTTCTCGACACCAGCTTGATCATCCACCACGATAACGCCCCATCCAGTCTCGCGAAGGCCGGGGTCGATCCCGAGCAGAGTGACCCAACCTTGATGTGCGTGGGCGGAAGATAGCGGCAGTGGAGAGGGGGTCAAGACAAGTGTTCCAGAATCTCGTTGGGGATATCGGCGTTGGTGAAAACGTGCTGCACGTCGTCGTTGTCTTCAAGGACTTCGATCAGATTTATCAAGCTTTGCGCTTGATCCTGATTAAGCGTCGTTGTGGCTTTAGGGTGCCAGATCAAGCCCGCGGTGGCAGAATCGCCGTAACATTTCTGCAAGGTTTGTGATACCGCATTCAATTCAGCCATTTCGGTGTGAATAACGTGCTCGTCATCGTCGCTGCTGATGTTCTCAGCCCCGGCCTCGAGTGCGGTCTCGAAAATCGCGTCTTCAGCCCCGGTGCTGCTTGGGTACACAATCTGCCCGATACGATCAAACTGAAATACTACCGAACCGGAATCCTGCATATGGCCACCGTTCCTCGCAAAACAGGTGCGAATCTCACTTGCAGTGCGGTTGCGGTTATCGGTCAAGCCCTCAACAATAATCGCGATCCCCACCGGTCCATAGCCTTCGTAACGCACTTCTTGGAAGTCTGTTTCGTTCTTGTCGCCACTGGTCTTGTCAATCGCACGCTGGATGTTGTCCTTTGGCATGCTCTCGGCCTTCGCCGCCGAGATTGCAAGCCGCAAGCGCGGGTTCGCAATCACGTCGTTACCGCTCATCTTCGCCGCAACCGTAATCTCGCGGCTGAGTTTCGAAAACACCTTGGCACGTTTCTTATCTTGTGCGCCTTTTCGGTGCATAATGTTCTTAAATTTGGAATGACCCGCCATGGGAATCAACAACCGTTATTGGTTCATTTTGAGGGTTATGATAGGATAGCTGGCGTTGTACACTAAGGCGTTGTACAAAGTAAAGTCTCGCTGCCGCCTGCTATTGATTGGGTCTTTACCGATGAACACTGCGACCGCGCTATCGACGATCCGTGACGAGATCACGACACTTACCAAGCAGGCTGGGCGTGAGTCGCATGCGGTGCGTTTAATCGCGGTCAGCAAAACTCGCAGTACTGCTGAAATCGAGAACATTATCATGCAAGGCCAGCGCGATTTTGGCGAGAACCGGGTTCAGGAGGCACAGCAAAAATGGCCGGGGTTGATAGAGAAATACCCTGATGTACGCTTACGGCTGATCGGACCGTTGCAGACCAACAAAGTCAAGTATTTGCCGGGGCTATTTCGTGCGGTGGATAGTGTGGATCGTTTAAGCCTTGCCAAGGCGTTGGCGCGTCAAGCTGAGCGCGGTGACTATCATCCGGAATGTTTGGTGCAGGTCAACACTGGCGAAGAAGAGCAGAAGGCCGGCATTGCGCCGCGCGCGGTCAGTGCATTTTTGGCAAATTGTGAGAATCTCGGTCTCGACGTGCGCGGGTTGATGTGTATCCCGCCGATCACCGAGGCCGCAAGTATCCATTTTGCACTGTTGAAGAAAATCGCTGATGATCACGGTTTGCCAGAATGCAGTATGGGCATGAGCAGCGATTATCCGCAAGCGATTAACCTCGGTGCCACCATCGTACGGATTGGTACGGCACTGTTTGGTGCGTGCTCGTAATATTCAAAGAAGTCTAATTGCGCCGCAGGGTCTGGTATTTGTCGAGAGCTCGCTGCATCGCCACTGCGATGTTGAGGCCACTCATGCTATCGACACCGTAATAGTTACTGCCAGGTTGGTTTGGCTTCAAGGCGCGAGAATTGAATGTTAGCGGCGAAATTGTAGCACCATTGCCGCGTTTGGGATTGATTGCGGCCTGTTGCTTGGTGTTGTTCAAGTCTTGATCAAAGTACGGCTTGTTGCCTTTTTCAAGAACACCTAAGGTTACGGCCTGTTGACCACGCTGCAAAGCGGTCTTGGTGATGTTCAAGTTCTGATCGTAGGGGGTGGTGACTTTGTTACCGATTTTTTGGGTTATCTGGCGCTGCCTGGCAGTATCTAGCTGTTGACTAATGGTAGCACTGCTGCCGAGCGCAATCCCAAGCTGGCGATTTTTAGCGGTGGCCATACGCAATTGCACTGCGCCGTCCCCGGTCATGCTGAGCATTTGCAATCTAAGTTCGTCCGCATTCGCAGTGCCAGCAGCAAGACTGGAAAGTTGTGCTGCGGCGTCTGAGGTCAGGTTCACCACGGTGTTTAGGTTGTGGGCAACCGATTTTGCCATTGCCTGCGTCTCAGTGGCGGCCGATCTAACCAGATTAGGAATTGCCTGTGTGGTGATTGTTTCGGTTGCGGCAAACGGTGAAACCACACCGTTAAGTGCGGCAATTTGTGCCGGATTCTGCCCCGGGCCTTCTGCTGACGTGCTTGAGGTCTTATTCAGCTTCTGTTCTAGCACCATCGCAGTTTGGGCGTAGACTTGTGCGGCCTTGTTAGGATTCTGAAGATGCTGCAGCACTTTAATCGACACATCGCTCTGGGGATTTACAGCGACAATTTGTGCCGAATCCTCGTTGCTGAACGGGTTGTGCAAGTAGCGCGCAATCGAGTATTCCTCACGAATTATTGGCTCAAGGTTAGGCGCGAGTGCTGCCAGAACATGATCACCGACGGGCTTGCCCGTGCCGTAGTCTATGGCCGCACTACCGATGCCGATCGCAAGTTCAACCGGGCCAGATAAGACACCAAACAAAATATTTCCGGCCATGCGTATTTCGGGGCGAATTTCATCGCCAGTGATGGCGCGATAAATATTTGAAATCAACGGAATATGTTGCAGTGGGTTAATGGCATCGATAAAGTCAAAGAAATCGTATGTGCCCTGCTGTGCCCCTTGGTTTTCTGTAGGCTGCGATGGGGAACGCGCTTTTAGTTTTTGATCCATTTCCTGAATCAAATTGGCAAATTGCGGTGCTTGCGGTGCAGGGATTGTCGTTGCAACAGCCAAAGCACGTGCTTGCGCGGCAAACGGGTTGACATAGTTTCCAGAGAACAGGGTCGATGTTTCTACGAAGGGCATAATATTCGTGCTTTAGTTTGCGTGATTGAGGCATACAAATAAGGATAGTTGATTTTTGGGTACGCCGAACGGTTGCGCTGTGAAGCAAATTAGTCATAACAACATTTAAGTGGGGTGACTGATCCGTGTCAAAAAATTTGCTTCTGCCACCTTGAAATCCTTAACTTCAAACAGACTTCAAGCAAAAAAAATGCCAACTCACGCCTCAACTCAAGAAACTCTCGCGACTCTGTACTGCTGGAATCTGCCCGAATTGGTGGTGGTGGCCTTTGGAAGATTGGCGGCGGCAGTAGGCTGGGAGGTCAAGAGTGCGGAGACGTTGCCCTCTGCAGGTACCCCCGGAGTTTGGGCGTTGTGTGCACCGATGGCTTCGGCGGATGAACTTAGAGATGTGCCGCCCGATCATCTGTTGCTGTTGTGTGACCCTGACAACATCAAGCCTGATCCTCCCGCGCAGAACACGATTCTAACTTTGACGCTACCAATGCGCGCCGAAGATTTTCAGCAGACATTGGTGCGCCTCGGCATGTCGCGCGAAGTTCGTGGGCGTGGATTGCTAGCGAACTATCGCCTTGCGGTAGTGCGTAAGACGCTCTGCCGCGATGACCTCAAAACCGAGGTTCTGCTTACCGACCGCGAAGTCGATCTGTTGCGCTTTTTACTCGAATTCGAGGATGGAGCGCGGCGCGGCGAGATTCTGGCCACTGTTTGGGGATATTGTGCCGAGGTCGAAACGCAAACTTTAGAGACCCATGTGTCGCGATTACGCTCGAAGCTTGCACGCATCGCGCTGGGATTGCAGGTCCGAGAAGGGAGGTATATTCTTGCCCCGCTCGCGATGGCCTCTGGGCAGGGTAGTTGACTTGAGATTCGGCTTAATTTAGAGTAACCGCGTTCTGCGTGTGTCGCCGCAGATGCAGAATTTAAGGATGTTGGTTTGCTCCCTGAGTATTGCTCGGTTAAGCGATGGTTTGGCGTTGATTATAGTGTCGGGATCAACAAGAAAGGCTACGCATGATCCCAGTGATGTTTTGTATGTTGATGAGGTTCCCTAAATGCAGATTAAAAAGGGATTGAATATTCCCATCAGGGGTGCGCCTGCTGCTCTGGTGGATCGCAATGTCCTGGCGGTGGATCGCGTGGCGATTTTCGGGCGTGATTTTCTGGGTTTGAAGCCAAAAATGCTGGTGCAAGAAGGCGACGTGGTCTTACAGGGGCAGCCACTTTTTGCGGACAAGGCGCATCCGAATATCGTGTTCACTGCTCCAGCGAGTGGCACGGTGCATGCGGTTCATCGTGGCGCGAAGCGTTTTCTGGAGTCGGTGGTGGTGGCGGTAGATCACGAGGCCGAGGTTGCTGGCAAGGTCACCGAGTTCACAGCCTACAGTGCCGATCAGATTGTGACCCTCGGTCGTGCCAGCGTGCAAAAGCAACTTTTAAGCGGTGGTCTGTGGCCGCAAATCCGCACCCGTCCGTACAGCAAATTGGCAGCGACTGATGTAACCCCGAACGCATTTTTTGTGAATTTGATGGATACCAACCCTCTTGCGCTTGATCCAGCTTTGGTACTTGAAGGGCAGGATGAGGCGTTGATCGCTGGTCTGTATCTGGTCTCAAGCCTGACCGACGGTCCGGTGTTTGTGTGCAAATCCTCCAGCCAAAATCTGCCTAATGCTGCAGCGCGTGTCCCGCGTGTTCAGGTTGTGGAATTTGGTGGCCCGCATCCAGCAGGGTTGGTGGGTACGCATATTCATTTTTTGTCCCCAGTCAATGCCGAGAAGCAGGTTTGGCACATTGATGCTCAAGACTTGCTGGGTTTTGGCACGCTGTTTCTTACCGGACGCTACCCCAGCGAGATCGCGTTGTCACTGGCAGGCCCGATGGCAAAACGCCCGCGCATTATTATATCACGGCGTGGGGCATGCGTCTCGCAATTGACCGATGGCGAAGTTTCTTACGCTCAAGGCTCTGGCGAAAGCGACGAGGTACGCGCAGTGGCAGGTTCACTCTTGACCGGACGTTCGGCGCGGGGATTCCACGACTATCTTGGTGCCTATCATCGCCAGATTGTCCTCATCGAGGAATATGGCCCAAAACGCTTGTTGGGGTGGCTGATCCCGGGTCGCGACCGCTTTTCGACCGCGCGGGTACATACCAGTGCGCTGTCTCTGCCCAGAGAATATGACATGAGCGCGAGTGCCAACGGCTCGCCGCGCGCTATGGTGCCATTCGGCCTCTACGAGGAAGTCATGCCCTTGGATATTCTGGCAACGCAGCTTTTGCGCTCGCTGCTGGTGGGCGACACCGATACTGCGCAAGGACTTGGCGCTCTGGAACTCGACGAGGAAGACCTCGCGTTGTGCAGCTATGTCTGTCTGAGTAAATACGAATATGGCGCTGCACTGCGCGAGTCGCTGACCAAAATTGAAGTTGAGGGATAATCCGATGTCTCTACGCCAGAAATTCGAGAACGTTGCGCCGCTGTTTGAAGCTGGCGGCAGGTATCATAAGTACTACCCGATTTATGAGATGGTCGAGACTTTCGTCTATGCCATCAATACCCCAACCAAGGTCGCGCCTCATGTTCGGCAGGACTTGGATCTGAAACGCACCATGATTTACGTTGTGCTGGCAACGATCCCGGCACTGCTGTTCGGTCTATACAACGTCGGATACCAAGCCAATTGGGTGCTACAGGGAATGGGCGTGACTGAAACCGAGGGCTGGCGTAGCCTGATCCTTGATGTCGTGGGGTACAATCCAAATAACATTTTCGCCAATGTGATCCATGGTTTGATGTACTGGCTGCCGATCTATGTTGTAACCGTGGTTGTGGGCGGGGCCTGTGAAGTGGTGTTTTCACTGATCCGCAAGCACGAGGTCAACGAAGGCTTTTTGGTCACCTCGATTCTGTATTCTTTGATCCTGCCGCCGAATACGCCACTGTGGATGGTGGCGATAGGGATTATTTTCGGCGTGGTGATCGGCAAGGAAGTCTTTGGCGGTACGGGCAAGAATTTCCTGAACCCGGCACTCGTTGCGCGGGCGTTTTTGTACTTTGCCTATCCAGCGAGCCTATCGGGGGATTCGGTGTGGCGCGTTGTCGATGGTGCCGGAAAACTCGACGGCTATAGCGGTGCAACCATTCTTGGGGTTGGTGCAAATCAAGGCCCCGCGGCCTTTGCAGATTTTGGCTTTACCTGGTGGGATGCCTTTATGGGGTTTGTGCCAGGCTCGATTGCCGAAACTTCGACTTTCGCGATTTTACTCGGCGGCGTGTTTTTGCTTGGGACGAAAATCGGTAATTGGCGCATGGTCGCGGGCTGCATGATCGGCATGATCGGCCTATCGAGCCTCCTGAATGCCATCGGCAGTGACACCAATCCAATGTTCGGCCTACCTTGGCATTGGCATCTGGTTGCAGGCGGCTTCGCATTTGGCATGATCTTTATGGTCACCGAGCCAGTATCTGGCTCGATGACCAACACCGGACGCTGGATATATGGAGCACTGATCGGTACGGCCTGCGTGTTCATTCGGGTGATCAACCCTGCCTTTCCCGAAGGTATGATGCTGGCGATTTTGTTTGGCAATATCTTCGCTCCGTTGATCGACTACGCTATCATCAAAGCCAACATTTCCCGGAGGATGCAACGTCATGTCTAGTGGTACTGACAGCCCTTCCGGCGCATCGCCGTTCTCGTTGCGCTATTGGCGCGAGATGCCTAATGACTGCATGCCGAAAATCGTGCTGATCTCCGTAAGTCTGTGCGTAGTGTGTTCATTTTTTGTGGCTTTGTCGGCAATTAGCCTCAAAGACTTGCAGATGCAAAACAAGTTAGACGAAAAACGTATGAACATCATGCAAGTCGCACAACTTCAGGACAAGGAAGGCAGCCTCGATCAAATCTTCAGCAAGTATATCGAATCGCGTTTGGTCGATATCGAAAACGGCACCTTTAGTGATCGTTTTGATCCGGAAAATTTCGATGTTTTAGCCTCGCGTGAAGACCCTGGCCTGTCGCGCACCCTAACCACTGCCGAGGATCGCGCCAAGATCAAGGTGCGCGAGAACTTTGCCGTCGTCTATCTGGTCAAGAATGATGCTGGTGAATACAGCAATGTCATTATTCCGATTCGTGGTTATGGGCTGTGGTCCACTTTGTATGGCTTCATGGCGGTCAGCATCGCCGATGGCAACACCATCAACGGGCTGCAATTTTATGATCAAGCCGAAACCCCGGGTCTTGGTGCCGAGGTCGATAATCCGCGCTGGCGTGGGCTGTGGCCGGGCAAGAAAATTTACCAAGACGGCACAGTCAAGATTAGCGTGAAAAAAGGCAACCACAATGGCAATGCTTATGCGGTTGATGCCTTATCAGGTGCCAGTTTGACCAGCAATGGTGTCAACAATTTGGTGCAATTCTGGACTGGGCCGCTTGGTTTCCAGTCCTTGCTGCAAAAGCTGCCGCAGAGTCTGTCGTAAAGGATATCTCCCATGGTCGAATACAAAAAAGTTCTGCTCGATCCACTGGTCGAAAATAATCCCATCATGCTCCAAGTGCTGGGGATTTGCTCGGCGTTGGCGGTGACTTCGCAAATGCAGGTCGCCTTCACGATGTCGATCGCGCTGACCGTAGTCACGGCGTTATCGAACTTTTCGATCTCGCTGGTGCGCAATATCGCACCGTCTTCGATCCGCATCATCATTCAGATGACCATCATTGCGTCCCTTGTGATCATTGTCGATCAGTTCTTAAAAGCCTACCTGTTCGATATCAGCAAGGTGCTGTCGGTGTTTGTTGGGCTGATCATCACCAACTGCATCGTTATGGGTCGCGCCGAAGCTTACGCTATGCAAAACCCACCGATTCCAAGCCTGATCGATGGTATCGGCAATGGCTTGGGTTATTCGCTGGTGCTGATGATTGTGGCCGTGGTGCGCGAGTTCTTTGGCTCAGGCTCGCTGTTTGGCTTCGACATTTTGATCACTGTCAACAATAGCGGTTGGTATGTGCCGAACGGCCTACTGTTGTTGCCGCCCTCGGCCTTCTTCCTGATCGGCATCATGATCTGGATCGTGCGTGAAGTGCGTCGTGAGCAGATCGAACCAGTGGAATTTGCTATCCAATCTACCGCACAGGCCACCGCCAGCCATTTGTGAATACAGCACAACGGGCAGGAATGTTGTAAGGAAAGATTATGGAACATTATCTCGGACTGCTGATCACGTCGATGTTTGTCGAAAACATGGCGCTGTCGTTCTTCCTAGGCATGTGCACGTTCCTCGCGGTGTCGAAAAAAATCGAAACTGCTTTGGGTCTGGGGGTTGCGGTGGTTGTGGTACAAAGCATTACCGTTCCGGCCAACAACCTCGCCCTGCAATACCTGCTCGACGATGGCGCTTTGGCTTGGCTCGGCTTCCCCGAGGCCAATCTGCGCTTTCTTTCCCTAATCACTTTCATCGGCATCATCGCCGCCATGGTGCAAATCCTTGAAATGTTTCTCGATAAGTATGTGCCAGTTCTGTATAATGCGCTCGGGGTGTTCTTGCCTCTGATCACCGTGAACTGTGCTATCCTCGGAGGGGCGCTGTTCATGATGGAACGCAGTTACAATTTCCCCGAAAGCGTGGTGTTCGGCTTTGGCAGTGGCGCGGGCTGGGCATTAGCGATTGTGGCGATTGCCGGCGTGCGCGAAAAACTCAAATATTCCAATGTCCCCCCAGCCCTGCGCGGGCTGGGCGTGACCTTCATCACCGCTGGGCTGATGTCGCTCGGCTTTATGTCGTTCTCTGGCGTGCAATTGTAAAGGGACTTTCGCCATGAGTGAATTTATCCTCGGGATCACCTTCTTTACCGCCGTTATCCTGGCATTGGTGTTTGTGATTTTGTTTGCGCGCGCGGGCCTCGTCCCGAGTGGCAGTGTCGATGTGCTGATCAACGGTGAAAAGACGATCCAGATGCAGCCGGGTAGAAAGCTTCTTGGTGCGCTGGCTGAGAACAAATTATTCGTGTCCTCGGCTTGTGGCGGTGGTGGTACTTGCGGTCAATGCCGAGTGGTGATCAAAGAGGGCGGTGGCGCGATCCTGCCCACGGAAACCTCGCACATCAACAAGCGCGAAGCCCGTTGTGGTCAACGTTTGTCGTGTCAGGTCACAGTCAAGCAAAACATGAAAATCGAGGTCAATGACGAAGTCTTTGGCATCAAGAAGTGGGAAGCCACAGTGCGCTCGAACGACAATGTCGCAACCTTTATTAAAGAATTGGTGCTAGAATTGCCTGAGGGCGAGAATGTCGACTTCCGTGCTGGAGGCTATGTTCAGATCGAATGCCCACCTTATGAGTTGGGCTTTGAGCAGTTTGATGTTGAGGAGCAATATCGTTCAGATTGGAACGCAATGAAGCTGTGGAACATTCGGGGTAAGGCCGTCGAGCCGGTATTGCGCGCTTATTCGATGGCGAATTATCCGGAAGAAAAAGGCATTGTGATGCTGAACGTACGGATTGCGACACCTCCACCGGGGAAAGCGGGTAAAATTCTGCCTGGTTTGATGTCGAGTTATATTTTTAACTTCAAAGCTGGCGATAAAGCCACGATTTCTGGGCCCTTCGGCGATTTCTTTGCCAAGGAGACCGAAAACGAGATGGTGTTTGTTGGTGGTGGTGCTGGGATGGCACCGATGCGCTCGCATATTTTTGATCAGCTTGAACGTCTTGGCAGTAAGCGCAAGATCACGTTCTGGTACGGTGCGCGCTCGCGGCGTGAGATGTTTTACGTCGAGGACTTCGACCGTTTGGCGAAAGAACATGACAATTTTGAGTGGCACGTTGCGCTATCTGATCCGCAGGAAGGCGACGATTGGAACGGCTACACGGGGTTCATCCATAACGTGCTGTACGAAAATTATCTGAAAGACCACTTGGCACCAGAAGACTGTGAATTCTACATGTGCGGACCACCGATCATGAATGCTTCGGTGATTAAGATGCTCGAGGACACAGGTGTCGAGCCCGAAAATATTATGCTGGATGATTTTGGTGGTTAAACCGTAAGGACTCTGTGTACGCTTTGGCTGTATGTGTTACCATCCCCTGTTTATCTTCAGCCAATTTGGTCAGATGTGCCTTGTGTAGAGATAATGATAGTGCCAATAACTGGCAAGACATTCTTGATCCTGTGCTGGAAAGATACCGTAGATAAGGCAGAGTTTTTTCGCGGTGATTCTGCTTTTACTGTTTTAACACACTACGAACACCTTGAAGCAGAAGGGTATTATTCGCCTGAAAAATAATTTCACCGTACAAGATAAGTTGGCCAATTTGCTGAGTCCTAAGTCGTCCTGCAGGAGATTCAGGACAACATGAGCAGTGCCTGATTTGACTATCAGGCGGCCTCACGACCTCAACATCGTCGCATGTTTGCCAAAGTAGTGTAGCATCATAATGAATTGTTGCCAGGCGTTAGTTTTCTTGTCAGCAATTTGCCAATAAGTGAATCATCAGTGTTTGACTTCTACAATCAGCGAGGCAAGGCCGATAATATATCAAGGAGGGCAAATATGCGATCAACTGTATCCTGTAAGCGATTTACACATCCTGATACTCAACCGCCTTGACGACGAAATTGGGGTTTTACCGCTCGCTCGCTCGGGCATGGCTGAAAAACTTAAGGCGCGCATTTCTGCTATCGAAGGCTTCGCCGCCGCCCAATCCCGTCAGTGATATCTCCAGCACCTCAGAAACCTATCAGGTCGTAAAATCCGAGGAAAAACGTGCCCAACTCATAGCTATATATCCCGATGCTGATCAAAATGAACGTGCTAAACGTTTCGGAGTGTGCCAAAAAACCATTTGGCGAGCTTTAAAAAAGCTGAATGTCACCTATAAACAAAGCCCTGACGCATCCCAAAGTGAACGTCGGCAAACGGCGGTACTTCCAACAATAGATTTTGGGCACCATGGCAGACAAATCATTGATCTTGATGAAAGTGGTTTGCCGATAATACGCTGCGTACCCATTTCCATCAGCGAAGAGACACACAATCCGCTATCCTCAACGCTGGTCATACTCTGGAATATCTCCCACCGCACTCACCTGACCTGAACCCAATAATGGGCCCAGGCAAAGGCCATCAGAAGAAGGATACATTGTTCAATCAATGAATTGTTTCGGGACAGAATATGTGAATCAAAAAACTGTCGTTTAGCTATAATCTTGGCCGCCCGGAAGGATGTTGACGTCCGCTGGACGGTGAAGTTCCATCAGGGTAAAGAGGGCCGGTCAGGATATGGCCATTCCGGTGTCTGGCTTATAAGAGCCACATCGCCCATTGACCGTCGTTACGGTTTCATTCGTGCCTGTGCTGTCACGGATGCTGCTCGCCCTCCCGAAGATCATCAGCAAACATGACACGGGATCAGAAGCAGATAGTGCTTATCGCCGGGGACTAACGAGACATTCCTTAGGCGACCCGAACGGATATTACGTCCCGATAACCGCTTCCACGCGGAGTTCAAGTGCTGCATCATCTCCCTGAAAATTTCCACTGTGCACATACACGTTTGCACAAAAGATTGGACGCTTTAAACTTATGCAACAGTTCTAATACTTGTGTCGAGCACTACAATCGAACCATGCGCCAAGGAATGACTCGCACAGAATATTTTTGAAACCCTAGAGGAAGCACGGCAACAAGCAACAGAATGTTTATGGACTTACAACAATGAATGCCCTAATATGAGCGTTAGTGGGATTGCGCTTGCCATGAAATTAAAATGGCCGCGCAATTCTACCTTCAAAACTCTCTAAAAATGGTGGGAATACCCTAAGACCGATCGTGAAGATGATTTGGCGACGGCAAAGAAACTTATCGCTAAGCATAAGAGCGAAAGCGAAGGGGCGAGAACTGATGGATATCAGACACTTTAGTAGTCAAAAAAGTACATCATCGCACCAAAGTCCGAGAGTTTTGTTTTTTGGCAGGAAGAAATGTGAGGGTACTAAAAAGGCTTTGTCACATCTCTTAACGCTTGGATTTGAAGTAGATTTACTTTTGTCTGAGAGGATGGGTGAATCTCTATCAGAAGACATAAGTTGGTGGAGCGGTGAATACATTTTCTGTTTTAGAAGTTATTTTATTCTTCCAAAATACCTTTTTAAAAAAGCACAGATAGCCGCCATTAACTTTCACCCCGCACCTGCTGAATATCCTGGTAGTGGCTGTCTTAACTTCGCTCTGTACGAAAATTCTACTCAATATGGTGTTACAGCACATCTAATTAACGAAAAAGTAGATAACGGTGCTATTGTTCGATGCCAAAGATTTACTATACACGAAAACGATACTATCAACTCACTTCTAACTCGAACCCATCACCATTTACTTGGCTTATTTTTCGATATTACGAGCGGTATTGCAATTGATGGCATGGAATTCATTCAACAAGAGTTAGATGCATCGAAAGGTGATAAATGGAGAGGTGAAGCAAAAAAGATGAGTGAGTTAAACTCCCTCAAAAAAATTGATTCTTCCATTACTAAGGAAGAGTTGAGGAGACGCGTTAGAGCAGCACACACTGACGAATACCCTCTTATCCTAAAGATTAACGGCTACAAATTTACCTTAGCGAGTATTGAGTCAGACGAGGCACAATAGAGTTCTTTGCTCTAAAAACACATTACCTAATCTTACAATAACGAAAATTTTTGGAACGTATTTACTTTGAGTTAAGTGTAGTCTTGAGAGACTATTTTAAATATTTGATAACGATAAGACGCTTATTTTTCGTTAGTTTTGCAACGGCATAACGAGTTTTTACACGACTGTGTGATTCAAGAGATGAAACGAGGGGTTTTCGTGTCTATGAATGCTTAGCTTAGGGAATCGACAAAATCGCGAATAAGCCGTGCAGTGTCCCCGTGTTGACGACCTTAAGTCTGGTATCATCTTTTGCCTGCAACGGGGGATCCGATGTGGTAGCGTTGAGGTAATCTAGTTCCGTACCTAAGCGCTATCGGTTGCAGGGTGAGGAAAGCGTGATTATGCGCGAGGCGATAATCCACCGTGCAGCCGGACTCGGTTTGCAAAGCGGCGATAATCTTGGAGAAATCCGTTAACACTTGCCCGCAAAACAACACGCAAACCACACAAAAAATCAGTTCTTAGGAGTGTCCATACATCCCAAACCTAATGCAAACAAAATAGATCCGAGGTTCACTTCGCTGTATTTGGCGCATAAGTGGTGCAGTAAATTTAGACTTATTTTGGCAAGGATCTGATATTTCTCTAGTCGAGTCTTAACTTGGATTCAAAACCCGCAATTCACCACCATTGGCAATGTGATTCGCCAGGTAAGTCTCTTGAACTCTATCAGCCCCTAATGGTAGCGGAAGTGCTGGTATATTTGTTCCGCCAACGCATAAGAGATACCTTCAACAGCAACGATATCTGCAACCCCTGCTCCCGCCACAGCTTTCGCCGAACCAAAATGCATTAACAAACTTTTTTTGCGCTTTGCGCCAATGTTCTCAATGCTGTCCAGACTGCTACGCACAATATCTTTCTTGCGCCGCGTGCGTTGCACGCCAAGGGCGAAGCGGTGGGCTTCGTCACGCAAACGCTGCACAAACAGACCCGCCTCGGGATGTTCTGCCAAAGCGATGTAGCGGTTTGCGAACAACAAACGATCTTGAGCAGCATTGCGCCCTGAACCCTTGACGATACTTGCTAGATGGATTTCGTCGGCTAACCCCGAAGCTTCAAGCACTTCCCGTGCCACCCCAAGTTGCCCTTTGCCACCATCGATCAGCAACAGGTCCGGCCGCGTCTGTTCAAGATCGCGCAAATACTCTAAACGCCTCTTCAGGACCTCGCGCATAAAGGCATAGTCATCACCTGCAGGGTAATTGCCGCGAATATTGAACTTGCGATAGAACTTTTTTACAAAGCCCTCGCTGTCGGCGACCACCATGACCCCAACCGGATTACTTCCGTTCAAGTGGCTGTTGTCAAAGGCTTCGATGCGATGCAACTCAGGGATATCCAACAACTCTGCCACCGCTTGCCACTGCCGTTGGTGCTGATTGCTCTGATTAAGTTTTCGCTCAAGGGCAATCTTCGCTTCCACTGCAGCCTGACCCGTCAACTTCTGTTTATTGCCACGCTGTGGGACGTGCATCTGGATCGCATGTCCTGCAGAACGTCGCATGGCTTCGCTCACCAATGTCGCTTCTTGCGGCCAACGATCTAACAGCAACAAGTGCGGAATACTGCGGTTTTGATAAAACTGCCCGATAAAAGAGGCCAAAATCCCCCCGATATCATCTTGCTCAGCGTTGGCTCTGTTCGCAGTGACATCCTCGCCGTGGCTAACAAAATAGGCATTCGCGCCACAATGCCGCCCCTGACGAAACATAAGGACATACACGCACGAACATTGCTCACCAAGGGCAACCGCCATGACATCCGCTGAATGTGGATGCGGTGAAGGCAAATGGTTGCGTTTTTGCATTTCGGTTAAGGCTGCGAGACGGTCTCGAATCTCTGCTGCCTCTTCGTATAGCATGTCACGCGAGGCCACTTGCATCTGTCTGGAAAGCTCAGTCTGCACTCGCACCGACTTACCACGCAAAAAATCCCGTGCCTGACGAATCAGTGCTCCGTATTCTTCTACCGAGACCTTTGCAACACAAGGCGCAGCACACCGTTTCATGTCGTACAACAAACACGGGCTTGTGCGGTGCGCAAACACCGAATCCGTGCAAGTGCGCAGCAGGAAACTTTTCTGCAACTCATCCAGCGCAAGATTCACCGCCCGCACGTTCGCATACGGACCATAATACTGCCCGGGAATGTTGTGCTGGCCACGGTGCTTCATCAAACGCGGGAAATCGTGATCCTCGCGCAGCAGAATTTCTGGATAGCTTTTATCGTCACGCAGCAAAATATTGAAACGCGGTTTGAGGCGCTTGATCAACTCAGCTTCGAGCAGTAATGCCTCGGCCTCGGTATGGGTTGCGATGAACTCCATGCTGCGGGTTAGCGCAACCATCAAAGCAATGCACCGCGAAAGCTGCTTTACGCGGGTATAAGACTGCACCCGCGCTCGCAGGTTGCGTGCCTTCCCGACATAGAGTACGCCCTGTTCGCCATCAAGCATGCGGTAGACACCGCTGGCCTCGGTCAAAGTGTCCGCAAAATCCCGTATCACCCGAGCACCCTCCAACGAGGGCTTGACAGTTCCCACCACCTCTAATGTCGATGAAACGTGCTTCATGCCGTACAAAATACTCCGTACACAACAAAACCTCAATGCCTACCCCGAACCGAGTCCCCATCAAAAAAAACCATGGTAGCACTGTCGAAAAAGTATTTTTATTTTCTTTAACCTAGGCTCAGGACTCATTAAATATACCTTATGACGATGGCTGCAATTTGGACCGCGGAGAAGTAAGGTATGAGCGCATCTGCCATATCTGGTTGCGACACGTCTCCTGTCTTTGAGTTTCGCGAATATATTTTTCGACTTTGTGTCATTGTTTATAGAGGGTTTTATCGTAGGGAACGAAAGCTTTGCGGTTCTTCTTTGGCGGGGCTCTATACCTTTGTCTCGCAGAGCGTCCCTGAACCAGTCAGCACCATAGCCACGATCAGCCAACAGGTGCTTGGCGCGTGGCTATGTATCCAAAAGAATTCCAACTCCTTTATAATCACTCCTTCAGATAAAAACATCATAACCGGACGACCAAAGCCATCACAGACAGCATGAAGTTTCGAGTTCAGACCGCCTCCGGTTCGACCGATAGCCCCATCCCTTTTTTAAGGAGCACGGTGAAGATTTTGTCAAACACACCCCATCGCGCAAAACGATTATGTGATGCTACTTGTGTCGTGTGAGATCCTCCTTAATTTACAAGAATCTCTTATTTCTCATCTCGTGACTACAATAGCTAGGTTAAAGAAAATAAAACTCTGCCGCCGCAAAACCTGAACCAACCTCTCGATATGAGCTTCTGATGAAACGGTGAGAGGCTGCCCAGCCAGCCCGAATAGAGTTCGCTAAATACTCCGCAAAAAACGACACCGGCCTTAGAGGTACGGCATTCCCGATCATCCAAGCAACGGGCTCAATTTGCTCCGTGGGGTAAAGTAGAATATATAGTCGTCCGGGAACAATTGCAGGATTGCAGCTTTCCGCAGAGAAATGCCGCGAATCTGTTCCTCATCACAGTGGCCGTTCCGCCCATTGGAAATACTATTAGGCATTTCGTCGTGATGGCTGGTTGGGATGTGTCCGCGTGTATATGTTCGAGAAACAAAGGGTTTGAGCCGCTTGTATTCCATCAATCGGTCGCCGAATTTTGTCTCCTCCGTATAGACGTTGGACGCACTTGGCTTGGCGCATGACAGCCGCTTGAGGTTCAATTCACTCAAACTTCGCGTCGGTAATTCGGCACTTTCCCGTGGGTTTCCCCTGCTTTGATGGGTGGCAGGTGGCTAATGGCCTCGCGAATAGATACTGGCATCGTGTCTGGGTCGGCATCTGGCACCAGCAACCCATCATGTCGGAAAGGCGATCATCACGAATCAAATCCTGCTGCACGGCCATAAGAATGGAACGTTTGCGATATTGAGGTACTCCGAAGCGTGACGTGCATAATACCTTGGATAGCCTGACTCTTCCAACATTTTGCGAAAGTTGTCCCAAACGCCGCCGAAACGAGGTTCTTTAATATCCGCTACATTTTTGGAGAGAACTAACTCTGGTTGGAAGTGTTCGACAAACTTGACGGCTTCGAACAGAAGGTTACTGTCGCGCTTTCGACTTTCTTTGCGTTCGTTTGAGAATTCCTTGCGAAAGAGCTTGGTAAACGGCTGGCACGATGCGCAAACGGCGAATAGCATCGGCGCGCCCCTCGTTTGCGAACGGCAGAACGGAATCAGGTATTCAAGTTCCGCAAAAAGCTCGTCTTGCTGACCATCAAGACACTCATTCGTAGTAGGGAAGATATCGCGTTCCAGGAAGCCGGGGTAGGCAATAATCGATAGAAGTGTTAGATCGCTATCGACGTAAATACTTCGTAGCGTGCATCCTTATCGATACTGGCAATAACATATCTTCCCGCGTCAATAGGGTCTCGTACGTCGTGCCGCCAGAGCTGCAGAAAAAATCCACCACCCAAAAGCATGGCTTTTCCGCATTTTTGCCTGTCTTTGGTTTTGTCTTTTTTATGGGTCTGGCACCTGACTTAAAATAAGTCAGGTATTATCTATGTATGCAAAGCGTTGTAAATTACCAAGAAATAAGCAACTAGGATTCATGAAATACTTTGTTGCAGGTTCGACAGCGGAAACAGTAGCCGAATTGGCAGGTCATTCATCGCAATACAGCTGTTCGTTTTTTCACAAGCCATGCACCGCCATTGCCGAGAAACAACCAGGAAAGAGCCGCACAGTTTGCTGGAGAGATAGAACTAGACGAAAGCTACTCTGCGAAAAGGAAAACGAGGTAGAGGAACTGCTGGCAAAGTGGCAGTGTCTGGTATTTTGAAGCGCGGTGGAAATGTTTACACACAAACCATCCTGGACGCTAAAACGGATACTCTGATGCCTATTATTCGGCAGAAAATAACGCCTTGTTTATACTGATAGCTATCGCTCGTATAACGGTGTCAGGGTTCAAGCGTACAGGATCAATCATTCAACACTTTTTGCTCATGGACGTCATCATATCAATGGTATTGAACACTTCTGGAACCCGGCAAAACGGCAGATGCGAAAATTCAATGGTATTCCAAAACAACACTTCAGCATGTTCTTGAAGAGTGCGAATGGCGATTTAATACTGGTTCACCAAAAAAGCCGCTTAAAGCCCTCAAGTCTACTCTTAAATCTCAATCTTAGGTGTCAGCCCCGGGGTTAATATTGGTGCTAAACAATCCGATTGTCTGTGAGGTTCTTCCAACCAAAGCGCCAATGGCGTTAATCTGTCCTTAGGCACGCCAATCCTTAGGCACCATAACATGGTGCTGTCGAAAAAGTATTTTTATCTTCTGGGCACCTCTATTTACCATGATTTTTGTTTGATTTGTGATTCATTATCTTGAGACGTGTTTTTGAGCTTAAGACGCTTTTTTGGGGAGACTTAATGAAGAATTTGAGCTTTTTTGCTGCATTTAGCGCGTTTATCTGCGGCGGGTGATCCTCTGGAGGTATGATCGTCCTGTGTTGATTTTGAGATATTCCGTGATGGAGGCTGGTTTGCAGTATTTTCCTGTGATTCACAGGGAGGTTGTCCACCCCGCGTTGATATTCAAGGCCAGCCGCACAACACAATGTGAGCGATGAGCGGATGGAGTTTCTTATCTAGGGTCGGTCCGTCTCGGCTAGTTGCGCTTTTTAGGTCTGGAGTCTAGCGCCGCGACGCCTGATACGCCGGGTATTCCGGGAGCGTTTGACGAGGGCGATCTTCCAGCGTCATGCGTCGTCCCGTGCGGGGTATTTCCCCCGCGGTGGTCAGATTGTGGCCTGGTCTGTGCGCCGAGGCAACGTTTGCATGAGGAGGAAAAGCAGGCCGTGAAGCGTGGGAGTAAAGCCGAATATACTGGCCTGACGCACCGGGCCAGGCCCCACGCCCGGAAGGATGTTGACGCCCGCTGGACGGTGAAGTGCCGTCAGGGTGGTGGTCAGGATATAGCCATTCCGTTGTCTGGTTGTAAGAGCCACATCACCATTGACCGTCGTTACGGTTTCATTCGTGCCTGTGCTGTCACGGATGCTGCTCGCCCTCCCGAAGATCATCAGCAA